>NZ_JBNCOB010000010.1:0-188749 GCF_049847285.1 Micromonospora sp. DT62 | reverse complement strand
GCCCGGCAGCGGTCAGGGCGGTCTTACGCAGGATGTCGGTACGCATGATGGCAGCACCTTTCGATCGGGGGTACGCGGACGCGCGGGGGAGCGGCGTGCCGCGAGGGGGAAGTCAGAACGGATCGCTCCGGCGGCGGGGGGCCTGCTCGGGCGTCCGGGATGTCTCAACGACCCGGGTCGGCCAGTCATTCCGCCGGCCGGTCGGGCCACCGTGGCGCGGGGGAGCGCCGTGGGTATGCCATGTTCAACGACCCGCACCGGCCCACGATTCCGCCGCCGAGGTGGCGCCGCCCACGGGACGCACCGGACTGCTGCGACGTCCAGGCACGAAGTCGGACACCACGAAGCGGACAAAACTCCCATGACGCCGCAGTCGCGCCGCACCGCGTTGCAGTCCGCCGCCGTCGGTCGTCGGGTGAGCAATGGGGCCGGTGAGCGCTGTCGAGCTGATGACGTAGACGATTCACGCTGCCCCGCTGGCACGAACCGCGACTTCTTTCCGCGCCAATCCCCACGCTTGCCGGCCCGGGACGGACCGGCACCGCTGAATCGTCTACGACATCAGCTCGACAGCGCCCCGAGGAGCGCATCCGTGCCGCGTGTCCGCGTGCCCGCCAGCAATGGGCAGCCCGGCAACCGGCGGTACGTGCCCTGCGTGACGCGTCAGGCGGAACCGCCCTGACCCCGAGATCGAGAGCATCCGCGACGGCGATGGCGACGGCACCCGTGACCGCCACGGCACCCGTGACCGCCACGGCACCCGTGACCGCCACGGCATCCGTGACCGCCACGGCATCCGTGACCGCCACGGCATCCGTGACCGCGACCGCGACCGCGACCGCGACCGCGACCGCGACCGCGACCGCGACCGCGGCGGGGATGGGGGCGTTGGGCGCGGGCGTCAGGCGGACGGGCTTGGTGCGGGGGCGTCCTCGGGGTCGGTCTGGGTGGGGAGCGTCGTGTGTGTCGTGGTGGGAGTCGGGTGGTTGGTCTGGGTGGGGATCGCCGCCTGCCGCGCGGCGGGAGCTGGCCGCTCAGCGGGCCAGGGGATCTCCGGTGAGCGGTGGAAGGCCATGCCGGCTGCGGCCCAGCGCGGGCCGTGGCTGGCCAGCCGGTCGCGGAACCCGGCCCAGTCGTGCCTCGCGCGGGGCGACCAGCCCAGCTCGGCGATCGCGGGCAGGCGCGGGAAGAGCATGAACTCGACCTCGGCCCGCGAGGTGACCGACTCGGTCCACAGCGGCGCCTCCACGCCCAGCACCGCGTCGGCCGGCACGCCGACCACGTGGGTGCCGGGATCCCAGTCGTACGCCCGCCGCACGTCGATCAGGCCGGCCCAGTCGTGCCCGATGGGGGTGTCCGGGGCGTACTTCATGTCGAGGTAGGCGTGGTTGCCGGGGGAGAGGACCAGTCGTGCCCCCCGGTGGACGGCGTCCGCCGTGACCGGGTCCTCGCCCTTGGTGCCCCACCACTGGAGCACCCGTCCCTCGGCGTGCGCTACGGGTGCGATCTGGTGCCAGCCCACCACCGTCTTGCCGGTTCCGGCGACGATGCGCTGGGTCCGCTCGACGAAGGCCGCGTACGCGTCGGGACGTACCTTGAACGCCTCGTCGCCCCCGATGTGCAGCCACGGCCCGGGGGTGAGCGCAGCGATCTCGCCCAGCACGTCGGCGACGAGCTCGTACGTCCGCTCGTTGGTGGGGTCGACGTAGCTGAAGCCGACCTCGGTGCCGGTGTACGGCGGCGGCGCGGTGCCGTCCGGGGCCAACTCGCCGTACGCGGTCAGCGCGGCGTTGGTGTGCCCCGGCAGGTCGATCTCCGGCACCACGGTGACGTGCCGCTCGGCGGCGTAGGCCACGATCCGCCGGTAGTCGTCGCGCGTGTAGTGCCCGCCCGGGCCGCCGCCCACCTCGCCCGCCCCGCCGACCTCCGTCAGCCGGGGCCAGGAGTCGATCGCGATCCGCCAGCCCTGGTCGTCGGTGAGATGCAGGTGCAGGTGGTTGAGCTTGTAGCGGGCCAGGTGGTCGATCACCCGCAGCACGTCCGGTACGCCGAAGAAGTGCCGGGCCACGTCGAGCATCACCCCCCGGTAGGGGAACCGGGGCCGGTCGGTGATCGAACCGCCGGGCAGCGCCCAGTGCGCGGCGACCGGCACCGGGCTCTCGATGGCTGCGGGCAGGAGCTGCCGCAGCGTCTGTACGCCGTGGAAGAGCCCGGCCGGGGTGGCGGCCTCGATCCGTACGCCGTCGGGCGTCACGTCGAGCCGGTAGCCCTCCGGCCCGTGGTCGGCGGCGGCCAGCGTCAGGGTGATGCCGCCGGCCGGCTCCGGTCGGGTGGCGTCGGTCACCGGCAGCGGGTAGCCGGTGGCCGGTCGGAGCAGGGCGGCGAGCTGCCCGGCGACGGCGCGGGCGTCGTCGCCGCTGACCAAAATCGCCGTGTCGGGAGCGAGGACGAAGTCGGCGCCCGGGACCGGCGTGACCCGCTCCGGGGCGGGCACGACATCGCCCAGCCGGACCCGGACCGGCGGGGCGGGCAGGTCGTCGGCGGCCCCGGTCGGCGGGGCGGGCAGGTCGTCGGCGCCCCCGGGCGGCGGGGCGAGCAGGTCGTCGGCGCCCCCGGGCGGCGGGGCGAGCAGGTCGTCGGCGGCCCGGGTCGCCGCCCGGGCCAGCTCGGCGGCCGCCGGTTCGTGGACCGGCAGGGCGCGGTGGCCGGGCTCCCGCTCGTCCACCCCGGCGGCGCGGGACGGGTCGAGCGGCTCCGGGGCGGCGGTGGGAACGGCTGGCACGGCGTCGGCTCCGAGGGGTGTATTTGCGGTGGTTATGGCAAAGGTGAGGTTCACCGAAAGCGTGCGGCCAAGGATACGAGGCGGAGCCGGAAATGCGTGATCGTGCGCGTGGAAGCGTTCCCAAAAACCGGTACGAACGCGGATAGTCGGGATAGCTGTGCCTATTGTCACCGAACGGTCCCGGGCCCCTCGATGTTCGCTTAGCCTTCGCCCACCGGCCGGCTCGGCACCGGGATTGCCGGTGGCCCGTCCCGGGGTATGAGAGCGACTGAACCTTCGTTAAGTGTCGGACCGGCGCGCGTGGGAGGGCTCTGGTGGCAAAGCAGGAGACGGTGGAACACAAGTACGTGTACGCCTTCGCCGAGGGCAACAAGGATCTCAAGGAACTGCTCGGTGGCAAGGGGGCCAACCTGGCCGAGATGACCAATCTCGGCCTGCCGGTCCCACCGGGCTTCACGATCACCACGGAGGCATGCAAGGCGTACCTCGCCACCGGGGAGGAGCCGGACGGCCTGGCCGACCAGATCGCCGCGCACCTCGCGTCGCTGGAGCAGGCGATGGGCAAGCGCCTCGGTGACCCGGAGGACCCGCTGCTGGTGTCCGTCCGCTCCGGCGCCAAGTTCTCCATGCCCGGCATGATGGAGACCGTCCTCAACGTCGGCCTCAACGACCGCAGCGTCCAGGGACTCGCGCGACAGGCCAGCGGCGCGGACGAGCAGACCTCCGGCGGCGCGGACCGGTTCGCCTGGGACTCCTACCGCCGCCTGATCCAGATGTTCGGCAAGACGGTGTGCGAGGTGCCGGGCGAGGAGTTCGAGCACGCGCTCGACGACGCCAAGCGGGCCAAGGGCACCCACGACGACCTCGACCTCGACGCCGACGACCTGCGGGGGCTGGTCGACGCGTACAAGAAGATCTTCTTCAAGCACACCGGCCGGGAGTTCCCGCAGGAGCCGCGCGAGCAGCTCGACCTGGCCATCCGCGCGGTCTTCGAGTCGTGGAACGCCGAGCGCGCGGTGCTCTACCGCCGCCAGGAGCGGATCCCGGCCGACCTGGGCACGGCGGTCAACGTGGTGGCGATGGTCTTCGGCAACCTCGGCCCGGACTCTGGCACCGGCGTCGCGTTCACCCGCGACCCCGCCAGCGGTGCCCAGGGCATCTACGGCGACTACCTGGCCAACGCCCAGGGCGAGGACGTGGTCGCGGGCATCCGCAACACCGTGCCGTTGCAGGAGCTGGAGCGGCTGGACAAGAAGTCCTACGACGAACTGCTCGGCATCATGGCCCGGCTGGAGGGCCACTACAAGGACCTCTGCGACATCGAGTTCACCATCGAGCGCGGCAAGCTCTGGATGCTCCAGACGCGCGTCGGCAAGCGCACCGCCGCCGCGGCGTTCGTCATCGCCGGGCAGCTCGTCGACGAGGGCCTGATCGACCTCGACGAGGCGCTGCACCGGGTCAACGGCGCGCAGCTCGCCCAGCTGATGTTCCCCCGGTTCCGGCTCGACCACGAGTTCCAGCCGGTGGCGAAGGGCATCGGGGCGTCGCCGGGCGCGGCGTCGGGCAAGGTGGTCTTCACCTCGGCCCGCGCGGTCGAACTGGCCGCCGAGGGGGAGTCGGTGATCCTGGTCCGGCGCGAGACCAACCCCGACGACCTCAACGGCATGATCGCCGCCCAGGGCATCCTCACCTCGCGCGGCGGCAAGACCAGCCACGCCGCCGTGGTGGCGCGGGGGATGGGCAAGACCTGCGTCTCCGGCGCCGACGAGATCGAGGTCAACGTCCCGCAGCGCCGGTTCGTCGTCGGCGGGCAGACCGTCGTCGAGGGCGACGTCGTCTCCATCGACGGCACCACCGGCAAGGTGTACCTCGGCGAGGTGCCGGTCATGCCGTCGGAGGTGGTGCAGTACTTCGAGGGCAGCCTCGACCCCGAGCACATCGACAATCCGCTGGTCCGGGCCGTACACCGGATCATGTCGCACGCCGACGCCCGGCGGCGGCTGGCCGTCCGCACGAACGCCGACACCGGCGCGGACGCCGCCCGGGCCCGGCGCTTCGGCGCGGAGGGCATCGGCCTCTGCCGCACCGAGCACATGTTCCTCGGCGACCGGCGCGAGCTGGTCGAGCGGCTGATCCTGGCCCGCGACAACACCGAGCGCGAGGCCGCGCTGGCCGCGCTGCTCCCGTTGCAGCGCGCCGACTTCGAGGAGATCTTCCGGGAGATGGACGGGATGCCCGTCACCGTCCGGCTGATCGACCCGCCGCTGCACGAGTTCCTGCCCCCGCTGGAGCAGCTCGCGGTCAACGTGGCGGTCGCCCAGGAGCGCGGCGAGGACGTGGCGCAGGAGGAGGCGCTGCTCGCCGCCGTCCGGCGGATGCACGAGGAGAACCCGATGCTGGGCCTGCGTGGCGTCCGCCTCGGTCTGGTCATCCCCGGTCTGTTCGCCATGCAGGTCCGGGCGATCGCGGAGGCCGCGGTCACCGTCACCCGCAGCGGCGCGGCGGCCCGACCGGAGATCATGGTCCCCCTGGTCGGCGCGGTGCAGGAACTGGAGACGGTCCGCGCCGAGGCCGAGAAGATCATCGCCGAGGTGGTCGGGGACAGCGGCGTCGAGGTGCTGATCGGCACGATGATCGAGGTGCCCCGGGCGGCGCTGACCGCCGGCCAGATCGCCGAGGCGGCGCAGTTCTTCTCCTTCGGCACCAACGACCTGACCCAGATGGGCTGGGGGTTCTCCCGCGACGACGTCGAGGGCGCGTTCTTCTGGCGCTACCTGGAGCTGGGCATCTTCGGGATCTCGCCGTTCGAGTCGATCGACCGCGACGGCGTGGGCCGGCTGGTGCGCATCGCCGCGGAGGAGGGCCGGGCGGCCCGGCCGGAGCTGAAGCTCGGCGTCTGCGGCGAGCACGGCGGCGACCCGGAGTCGGTGCACTTCTTCCACGAGGTCGGCCTGGACTACGTGTCCTGCTCGCCCTTCCGGGTGCCCGTCGCCCGGTTGGAGGCCGGCCGCGCGGCCGTGGAGACGAACGGCTCCGACAGCCGCTGACACGCGAGGACGACAGGCCGGCGGCGGACCCGGGGGAGCGGATCCGCCGCCGCTGCCGTGCGGGCGGCCCGTGCCGGCGCGACCGCACCGTGGGTCGGAAGCCGGTCGTGGACGGACTCCCGGGGGTTGCTCAGACCGGCGGGCGGCGCCAGGTGTGGGGGGTAACCCGCCGGGGCAGCCTGCCGCCCGAGGTGCGGGCCGAGAGCCGGGCGTGCGCCTCGGGCACCGTCGCCGCCCCGATCAGGCGGCTGGTGTCCAGCACCGAGCCGGTGCGCCGGGCCACCGCCCGCGCGTCGGCGTGCAGCTCGTCCAGGTCGACGCTGGCGTCGGCGACCAGCGTCAACAGGGCGTTGCGCCCGGCGGGATAGGTGACGACGGCGCCGGTCGACGTGCGGACCACCGATTCCCGGAACTCGCCGTGCCGCACGGTGTCGGCCACCCGGTGGCCGAGGCCGAAGCTGGCCGCCGCGAGCGCGGCCAGGTGGGTGGCGTCCGTCGTCGGCAGGTCGCTGGAGATCAGCAGGCCGTCGGTGCCGGCCAGCACCGTGCCCGCCACCTCCGGGCGGCGCCGGCGCAACTCCGACAGTTCCGTTCCCATCATCGTGTCCGCGTTCACGGGCGTCTCCCCACCGTCGGGCCCTCAGTCTGGTCACGTTCCGCGCTGGGAACGCTACCGGCGGCCATGCCGGACCGCGATCCCGTAACCGTCGGCGATCGGTCGACAACTCTCGCCTGTTCGGAGGTTGCGTAGCCGTCGGGCGCGCGCCGGCGGCGCGCCGTTCGCGGCGCGCGGGCGTAACCTGATCGGCATGAGCAGCGCCTGGGAGAGCCTGACCGTCGACGCCCGGGACCCCGCCCGGCTCGCCCGCTGGTGGGCCGAGGCGCTGGGCTACCAGGTGGTCACCGAGCAGCCGGACGAGGTGGAGATCCGCCGGTCCGCCGACCGGCTGCCGGGCATCGTCTTCGTGCCGGTGACCGACGACAAGACGACCAAGAACCGGCTGCACATCGACCTTCGTCCCGACGACCAGGAGGCCGAGGTCGAGCGGCTGGTCGACATGGGCGCCCGGCACGTCGACGTGGGGCAGGGCGACGGCGGGTGGACCGTGCTGGCCGATCCGGAGGGCAACGAGTTCTGCGTGCTGCGGCAGCGTGAGGACTGAGCCTCCCGGGCCGGACGATCCGGACGTCGCCCGCTGGGTCGACGAGCCGCCGAAGGACACCGGTCACGGGCGGTCGGCGTACGAGCGGGACCGCGCCCGGGTGCTGCACTCGGCGGCGTTCCGGCGGCTGGCCGCGAAGACCCAGGTGCACACGGCCGGCACCGACGACTTCCTGCGTACCCGGCTGACCCACTCGTTGGAGGTCGCGCAGATCGCCCGCGAGATGGGGGCCCGGCTGGGCTGCGACCCGGACGTGGTCGACACCGCGGGGCTCGCCCACGATCTCGGTCACCCGCCGTTCGGGCACAACGGCGAGGACGCGCTGGACAACCTCGCGGCCGGGTGCGGCGGCTTCGAGGGCAACGCGCAGACGCTGCGGGTGCTGACCCGCCTGGAGGCCAAGGTGGTCGCCCCGGACGGGCGGTCCGCCGGCCTCAACCTGACCCGGGCCTCGCTCGACGCGGTCAGCAAGTACCCGTGGCCCCGCCGCCGGGAGCAGCGCAAGTTCGGGGTGTACGACGACGACCTCCCGCTCTTCGCCTGGCTGCGCACGGGCGGCCCGGGCGACGACCGGCGCTGCCTGGAGGCGCAGGTGATGGACTGGGCCGACGACGTCGCGTACTCGGTGCACGACGTCGAGGACGGCATCCACGGCGGGTACGTGGCGCTGCGTACGCTGCTGCGCGACCCCGAGGAGCGCGCCGCGCTCTGCGCCGACGTCGCCGCCACCTACTCCGGCGAGTCCCCGGCCGACCTCGGCGACGTGCTGCTGGAACTGCTCGACGACCCGGTGCTCGCCCCGCTGGCCGGGTACGACGGCAGCCACCACGCGCAGGCGGCGCTGAAGGCCACCACCAGCGTGCTGACGGGCCGCTTCGTCTCGACGGTGGTGGCGGCCACGCAGGAGCGGTACGGTCCCCGGCCGCACCGCCGCTACGCCGCCGACCTGGTGGTACCCCGGCGGATCCGGGCGCAGTGCGCGCTGCTCAAGGGCATCGCCCTGCGGTACGTGATGCGTCGCCCCGGCGCGGCGGACCGCTACCGGCGGCAGCGGGAGGTGCTGGCGGAGTTGGTGCACGCCCTGGCCGACCGGGCGCCGGACGGGCTGGATCCCGTCTTCGCCCCGCTCTGGTCGGCCGCGCCGGACGACGCGGCCCGGCTCCGGGTGGTGGTCGACCAGGTGGCCTCGCTGACCGACCCGGCGGCTGTCGCCTGGCACGCGCGGGTGGTGCGCGGTGGGCGCGGGCATCCGCCGACGGCGGATCCGGGATGGGCAGGCAAGCAAACTTAGGCTAGCCTAACCGGCATGACGGAGCGCCCCATCAAGGTCACCACCGCCCGGGTCCTGCGCACCGAGCGGCCCACCCCCCACGTCGTCCGGCTGGTGCTCGGGGGTGAGGAGCTGGCTGGCCTGCCGGTGGGCGAGTTCACCGACCACTACATCAAGATCGTCTTCCCGGCGCCGGGGACGCGGCACCCGATCCCGGCGGATCTCAACGCGCTCCGCCGCGACCTGCCCCGGGAGCAGTGGCCCCGGCTGCGCGCGTACACGGTGCGGGCCTGGGACGCGTCGGCGGGCGAGCTGACCGTCGACATCGTGCACCACGGTGACGTGGGGCTGGGTGGGCCGTGGGCGGCTGCGCTGCGCCCCGGCGACCCGGTGCCCTTCGTCGGCCCCGGCGGGGAGTACGCCCCCAGCCCCGACGCCGACTGGCACCTGCTGGTGGGCGACGAGAGCGCGCTGCCGGCCATCGCCGCCGCCCTGGAGCGGCTGCCCGCCGGCGCCCCGGCCACCGTCTTCGTCGAGGTCGCCGACCCGACCGAGGAGCAGCCGCTGACCAGCCCGGGCGCGGTGCGCCTGACCTGGCTGCACCGGGGCGACCGCCCGGTCGGGGAGGCCCTGGTCGCGGCCGTCCGCGCCCTGGAGTTCCCGCCCGGTGACGTGCAGGCCTTCGTGCACGGCGAGGCCACCTTCGTCAAGGAGCTGCGCCGCCTGCTCCGCGTCGAGCGCGCCGTTCCCCGCGGGCGGCTCTCCATCTCCGGCTACTGGCGCCGGGGCATGGACGACGAGGGCTGGCGGGCCAGCAAGCCCGACTGGAAGCGGCAGGTGGAGGCCGAGGAGGCCGCCGCCGTCCCGGCCTGACCGGCGCCTGCCGCGCCTGACCGGCCGCCGACCCGTCCGCGCGGTCCGGCCGGGCAGGTTCGCGCGATATCGCCGTGCGCCGCCCTCCTGCCCAGCAGGATGGGTAGGGGGTGGCCATGAGCGGGCAGGTACGGGACCAGGCCGTGGGCCGGATCGACCGGACGGTGCTGGCGCTCAGCGTCGGCGGCGTACTGGCCGTGGTGGCGTGGGGCGTGCTGGCCCGGGGCTCCCTGGCCGGCTTCGGCGAGTCCGGACTGGCCTGGGTCATCGAGACCTTCGGCTGGTTCTTCGTGGTGGCCGCCGACGCCTTCCTGGTGCTCTCGGTGATCATCGCGGCGACGAAGTTCGGCCGGATCCGGCTCGGCGCCGACGACGACGAACCGGAGTTCAGCACGCTGGCCTGGGTGGCCATGATGTTCAGCACCGGCATGGGGATCGGCCTGGTCTTCTACGCCGTCGCCGAGCCGATCGAGCACTACGGCGCCCCGCCCCCGGCCAGCGGCGTCGCGCCGAACACCGGGGCCGCCGGTGCGGCGGCGATGCAGTACACGCTCTTCCACTGGACGCTGCACCCGTGGGCGATCTACGCGGTGGTGGCGCTTGCGCTGGCGTACTCGACGTTCCGCAAGGGGCGGCCGAACCGCATCTCGGCCGCCTTCCAGCCGCTGCTCGGCGCGCAGACCGAGGGGCCGGTCGGCCGCGCGATCGACCTGCTGGCCGTCTTCGCCACCGTCTTCGGCTCGGCGACCAGCCTCGGCCTCGGCGCACTCCAGGTCGCCGCCGGGCTGGACCTGGTCACCGCAGTCCCGGACACCACCGCGGTCGAGCTGGTGGTGATCGGCGCCCTCACCCTGGCGTTCGTCGTCTCCGCCTTCTCCGGGCTGCACCGGGGCATCAAGTGGCTGTCGACCACCAACGTGGTGCTCGCCGTCGCGCTGATGGTGTTCGTGTTCGTGGCCGGCCCGACGATCTACACGCTGGAGGTGCTGCCCGCCTCCGTCGGCGACTACCTGAGCAACCTGCTCACCATGTCGACCCGCACGGGCGCCTTCTCGGATCCGGCGTGGCTGGGCAGCTGGACGATCTTCTACTGGGCGTGGTGGATCTCCTGGGCCCCGTTCGTCGGCATCTTCATCGCGCGGATCTCCCGGGGGCGTACCGTCCGGCAGTTCGTCGCCGGGGTGCTGCTGGTGCCCAGCGGGGCCAGCGTGATCTGGTTCGCGGTGCTGGGCGGCAGCGCCCTGCGGGTGCAGTCGACCGGCACCCGCGACCTGGTCGCCGACGTGAGTGCCGGCACCGAACGGGCCCTGTTCGGCCTGCTGGAGGCGCTGCCCCTGGCGGGCCTGACCACCGTCCTGGCGATGGTGCTGGTCGGGCTCTTCTTCGTCACCGGCGCCGACTCCGCCGCGCTGGTGCTCGGCTCGCTGACCTCCCGGGGCGCGCTGCGCCCGCACCGCGCGCTGGTGGTGGTCTGGGGCGTGCTGATCGGCGCGGTCGCCGCCGTACTGCTGCTGGTGGGCGGGCTGGACGCGCTGCAACAGGCGACCATCCTCGTCGCCCTGCCCTTCGTCGTGGTGATGCTCGGCCTGGCCGTCGCGCTGGTCCGGGACATGTCCCGGGACCCGGCGGTCAACCCGCCGCCGCGGGTCCGCCGCTCCGGCCTGGCTGCGGCCGTCCGGGCCGCCCGGTCGTACGAAGAGGAGGACCCGCCGCCGGTGCGGCGCTACCTGCGGCGCCCGCGCTGAGCCGGCGCGGCGCCGCACCGAATGGCCGTGGCCCGGCCGTCGCGGGCGCGAGCGCCGAGGTGACGGCGATGGTCGCCACACGCGGCGTCCCCCGGCGGCGCGGCGTCGGCGCGGCAGGGCAGGATGTACGCCGAGGGGGTGGCGGACATGGCTGGGCGGATCCGGGACGAGGACATCGCGCTGGTCCGGGAACGCAGCTCGATCGCCGACGTCATCTCCGAGACGGTGACCCTGAGATCGGCCGGCAGCGGCAACCTCAAGGGGCTGTGCCCGTTCCACGACGAGAAGAGCCCGTCGTTCAACGTCTCGCCCGCCCGCAACGTCTGGTACTGCTTCGGCTGCGGCGCCGGCGGCGACGCGATCAAGTTCCTGATGGACGCCGAGCACCTCAGCTTCGTCGAGTCGGTCGAGCGGCTCGCCGACCGCGCCGGCCTCCAGCTGCGCTACGTCGAGAACGACTCCGCCGCGCCGCGCCCGCGCCCCCAGCAGGGGCATCGGCAGCGCCTCGTCGCCGCGCACGCCGCCGCCGTGGAGTTCTACCGCGGCCAGCTCACCACCGCCGGCGCGCGTCCGGCCCGGGAGTTCCTGGCCCGGCGCGGCTTCGACCGGGCCGCCGCCGAGCGCTACGGCTGCGGCTTCGCACCCGACGCCTGGGACCTGCTCACCAAGCACCTGCGCCAGCAGGGCTTCGGCCACGACGAGCTGGTCACCGCCGGGCTGTCCCGTCCGTCGCGTTCCGGCACGCTGATCGACCGGTTCCGCCGCCGGCTGATGTGGCCGATCCGCGACCTGACCGGCGACGTGATCGGCTTCGGCGCCCGCAAGCTCTTCGACGACGACGACGGCCCGAAGTACCTGAACACCCCCGAGACGCCGATCTACAAGAAGTCGCACGTCCTCTACGGGATCGACCAGGCCAAGCGGGAGATCGCCAAGCAGGGCAAGGTGGTGGTGGTCGAGGGCTACACCGACGTGATGTCCTGCCACCTGGCCGGGGTCCCGACGGCCGTGGCGACCTGCGGCACGGCGTTCGGCGGGGACCACATCGGGGTGCTGCGCCGGCTGCTGATGGACACCGACGACGTGGCCGGCGAGATCATCTTCACCTTCGACGGGGACGCCGCCGGCCAGAAGGCGGCCCTGCGTGCCTTCGAGGACGACCAGCGCTTCGTCGGGCGTACGTTCATCGCGGTCAGCCCCGACAACATGGATCCCTGCGACCTGCGCCTGGCCAAGGGCGACCTGGCCGTCCGCGACCTGGTCGCCCGCCGCGAGCCGCTTGTCGACTTCGCGCTGCGACACGTGATCAACCGCTTCGACCTCGACACCGTCGACGGCCGGGTCGAGGCGATGCGCCGGGCCGCGCCGCTGGTCGCCAAGCTCAAGGACCGGGAGAAGCGTCCGGAGTACGTGCGCAAGCTCGCCGGCGACCTCGGCATGGAGATCGAGCCGGTGCAGCGGGCCGTGCTCGCCGCCGCCTCGGCCGCACCCGGCCGGGACGCCCCGCCCGCGCCCCGGCCCGCCCCGGCGGAGCCGATCGTCGACAACCCGCAGTCGATGGTCGAGCGGGAGGCGCTGAAGCTCGCCCTCCAGGAGCCGGTGCTGGCCGGGCCGATGTTCGACGCGGTCGAGGCGTCGGAGTACCGGCACCCCGTGCACGTGGCGGTGCGGGCGGCCGTCGCGGCGGTCGGCGGGGTCGCCACGGCCACCGGCGGCGCGGTCTGGATCGAGTCGGTCCGCGACGCCTGCGAGGACCTGGCCGCCCGGGCGCTCGTCGGTGAACTGGCGGTGGAGCCGCTGCGCATCGACGGTGAGCCCGACCCGCGCTACGTCTCGGTCACCATGGCCCGGTTGCAGTTCGGCTCGGTGACCAGCCGGATCAGGGACCTCAAGTCCCGGATCCAGCGGATCAACCCGGTCAACAACAAGGACGAGTACTTCGCCGCCTTCGGGGAGCTGCTGTCGCTGGAACAGCACGCCCGGGCGTTGCGCGAGCAGGCCGCGGGAGGGCTGTAGATGGGACTGTTCCGCCGCAAGCCGAAGCTGCCCGCGGCCCAGCGGCCGCCGCTCGCCGCCGAGGAGCGGGTGCTCGCCTGGGCGGCCGTCGGCGACGGCCAGGGCGACGGGGTCGTCGTGGCCAGCAACCTCGGCCTCTGGCTGCCCGGCCGGGCGGAGAGGCTGGGCTGGCACGACATCCTCAAGGCGGTCTGGTCCGGCCGGCAACTCACGGTGGCCCCGGCCGAGTCGTCCGCCGAGCGCGACGGTTACCTGGTGGTGGCCGACGGCCCGGCCGAGAGCCACCTGCTGCTCGACCCCGGGGAGCTGCCGCACCAGGTGCGGGAGCGGGTGACCCGGTCGGTGGCGTACACGCAGCACCGCCCGGTGCCCGGCGGCGCCGGCCGGGTCGCGGCGCGCCGGGTGCCGGGGGTGGACGGCCTCACGTGGACGGTCCGTCTCGACCCCGGCACCCCGGCCGACGACCCCGAGGTGCTCGCCGAGACCGACCGCCTCGTGGCGGAGGCCCGCGCCGCCACCGCCCCGGCGGACGTCTGACCGGCGCGGGTCACCCGCGCTGGTAGAACCGCGCGGCCCCGGGATGCAGCGGGATCGGGTCGGTGCCCGAGGCGCTCTGCTGGGTGAAGTTGCCGGCCTCGGGGTGCACCTTGACCAGGTCGGCCTGGTAGGCGAAGAGCAGTCGGGTCAGGTCGTACGCCAGTTGGTCGGGCATGTCGGCGCTGACCAGGATGACGTTCGCCACCGTGACCGTCGGCGTGCCGCTTTTCGTCTTGTAGGCCTCCTTCGGCAGCTCCGCCGTGGTGTAGACCGAGCCGTGGCGCGCGGTGAGCGGCTCCATCAGGTCGACGATCGGCAGCAGCGCGTATGTGCCGGGCGCGCTGGCCAGCAGGTCCGCGATGCCTGGCGTGGGCAGGCCGCCCGAGAAGAACATCGCGTCGAGCGTGCCGGCCCGCATCCGCTTCACGGTCTCCGGCAGGGAGAGCGTGGCCCGGACGACGTCCCGGTCCGGGTCGAGGCCGGCGGCGGTCAGCAGACGCCCGGCGATGATGTCCGTGCCGGACTTGGGCGAGCCGGTGGAGACCCGCTTCCCGCGCAGGCCCGACAGCTTGGTGACCTTCGCGTCGGCGCGGACGATGACGTGGGTGTAGTTGCTGTAGACCCGGGCCAACGCCCGCACCGGCTGCGGCTGGCCCTCGAAGGCCCCGCGCCCCGCGGCGGCGTCGGCCGCGGTGTCGGCGAGGCTGAAGGCGATCTCCATGTCGCCGCTGGCCAGCCGGTTGATGTTCTCCACCGACGCGCCGGTCGGCTCGGCCCGTGCCTCGTAGCCGGGCAGGTGCCGGCTGATCACGTCCGCGTAGCCGCCGCCGAGCTGGTAGTAGACGCCGGTGGTGTTGCCGGTGGCGAGGAAGATCCGGCCACCGTGCCAGGGTTGCGGCCCGGTCTCGGCCGTGCCGCAACCGGCGGCGAGCACGGTCGCCAGCAGAGCCGCCAGCAACCGGGAGGACCGTCCGATCACGCCCGGACCGCCGGCTCCAGGGCCTCCGCCACCCGCTGGACCAGCATGGCGGTCTCGTAGCCGATCTGGCCGAGGTCGCAGCCGGGCGCGGCGAGCACCCCGACGAGCGCGCGCTCGCCGACCGCCATCACCAGCATCACCCCGCCGTCCATGTCGACGATCTGCTGGCGTACGCGGCCGGCCGACATCAGCCGGGCGGCACCGACGGTCAGGCTGGCCAGGCCGCTGATCACGGCGGAGAGCTGGTCCACCTGGTCGGTCTCCAGGTGGGGCGAGGCCGCCAGCCGCAGCCCGTCGCCGGAGACCGCGAGGGCGTGCGACACGTCCGGCACCTGTTCGGCGAAGTTGGCCAGGAGCCAGTCCAGGCCGGCGCTCACGGATGGTGTCATGAAATTCTCCTGGGGGGTGTCGTCTGGGTACGTCGCATCGCAGCGGCCACTCCCTCGGCGAGCGAGGACAGCCGGGTCCGTACGACCTCGGGGTCGAGCAGGTCGCCCGCCGGACGCGCCGGCGGGGCCTCGTGCAGCGTGGCCGGTAGTTGCCCGCCCCGGGTGCGGCGGGGCAGGCCGGCCCCGGTGAGCGGAGGCGGCGCGGGCGGTGCCGACGCGGGACGGGACGGCGGCATCGCGGCGCCGCCACCCGGCCCGGTCGGGCGCGCGCCGAGCACCGGGAGCGTGATCGTCGGCGCGTGGTGGACGCTGGTCAGGTCGGGCAGGGTGGCGGGACCACCGGTCCCGGTACGGGGCCGGAACCAGGCCGTCTGGGCGGGAACGACCGGCGCGTGCGTACGCACGGGCGGCGGCGCCTGCGCGGGCACCGTCCGGACGGGTGGCGCCGGCGCGCGCACCTGCGGGGCGGCCTGCGCGGGGGCGCGTACCTCCGGGGCGGAGCGCGGGGCGACGTCCTCGAGGCGGGTCAGCGCCGACTCCGGGATCTCCACCTGCGCGACGGTGCCCGCGCCGCTGTTGTACAGCTGCACCCGCACCCCGTGCCGGGTCGCCAGGTGGGCCACCACGTGCAGCCCCATGCTGCCGGCGGAGGCGCTGGAGAGCATGGCGGGGGCGAGCAGCCGCTCGTTGATCGAGGCGAGGCGGCTGTCGCTGATGCCGATGCCCTGGTCGTGTACGCGCAGCGTGAGGCCGTCGATCGTGCGCCGGCCGTCGACGTGCACCGGGGAGTTCGGCGGGGAGTAGACGGTGGCGTTCTCCAGCAGCTCGGCGAGGAGGTGGACCAGGTTGCCCACGGCGACCCCGTGCACCGCGGCGGTCGGCACGTCCACCTCCACCCGCGGGTAGTCCTCGATCTCGGAGGCGGCCGCCCGGACCACGTCGGCGAGCAGGTGGGCGCCGTCGTGCGTACGGCCGGGCTCCCCGCCGGCGAGGACCAGCAGGTTCTCCCCGTTGCGCCGCATGCGGGCGGCGAGGTGGTCCAGCGCGAAGAGCCGGGCCAGCGCGTCCGGGTCGGTCTCCTCGCGTTCGAACTCGTCGAGCAGCCGCAGCTGCCGGGTGATCAGGGTACGGATGCGCCGGGCCAGGGCCTCGGCCATCCGGGTCACGTCCATCCGCACCTCGGCCTGTTCACCGGCCAGGCGCAGGGCGGCCCGGTTCACCGTGTCGAAGGCCTGGGCGACCTGGGCGATCTCGTCCCGGCCCTGCCCGATGCCGGCGGTCAGCCGGGTGGCCGCGCCGTCGGTCGGCGCGCCGTCACCGGAGGCGATGGCGGTGATCCGCTCCGGCAGTTCGCGGTGTGCCATGGTGAGCGCCGCGATCCGCAGCCGGCGCAGGCGACGGCTGGTGCGGACGGCGAGCAGCACGGCGGCGGTCAACGACGCCAGCGCGACGGCGGTGGTCGCGCCACCGGTGACCAGGGCCCGCCGCTGGGCGTCGCGGGCCAGCCCGGCGGCCTTGCGGTCGAGATCCTCGGAGAGTTCCCGGCCGAGCAGGTTGTACCGCCGGATGGCCCCGCTCTGGGCCACGTACCAGGCGTCGCCGTCGGTCTTCAGCCCGGTGGGCTCGGACTCCACGTTGAGCGCGCTGTCGCGCATCCGGCGGGCGGTGGAGACGTCGGTCCCGGCCACCAGCCGGGTGTACGCGTCCGCCGCCGGCCGGCCCGCGATCCGGGAGAACTCGGCCTGACGCTGTTCCTGCGCGCCCCGCAACTGGCCGAGGCGGACCAGTTCCCCGTTGACCAGCGCGCCCCGCACGAAGACGGCGCGGAGCAGGTCACGTTCGAGGGCGGCGAGGTGTTCCTGGGCGGCCACGACCGCCACCTCCCGGGCCCCGTTGGCCAGCTCCCGGTCTCGGAGCTGGGCCGGCAGCGCGTCGGCGACGGCGAGCAGCGACTCGACCAGCGAGAGGTAGGCCGGGTCGGCGGTGATGCCGCCCAGCGCGGACCCGCGGGCCGGTTCGAGCTGGCCGAGCTGCGCGTCGGCGCCGTCGAGCACCTGGTGCAGGTCGGGGGCGGCGCGGCGGGCGTCCCGGCTGGCGCCGCGGTAGCGCTCGACGGACGCGTCGACCCGCCGTCGCTGCGCGTCGACGAGGGGCCGTCCGCTGCTGCCGCCCCGCTGGCGCAGGGCCGCCGTCTCGCCGAGTTCCCGTTCCAGCTCGTGCACGAGGCGCACGGTGGCGGTCGCGGTGCCGGCCAGCACCCGGGCGCGGTCCGCGTCGTCGGAGGCGTCCAGGGCGGTGGCGGTCTGGGCCGCCCCCAGCACCACGAGGCCGACCGTGGCCACCAGGATGGGCGCGAGCAGCTGGGTGCGTACCGACCACAGCCGGTCGGTGTGGTCGGCGGGCCGGTGGTGCCGGCGTACGCGACCGGGGGTGGGGAGCGACACTCGGGCCCTCCGGGGTCAGGGTCGGGGGCGCCGGGCCCGGGCGCGAGGCCCGGACCCGGCGCCGGGGATCAGCGTGCGCCGAGGTCCTGCAACGCCTTGTCCGCGCCGCGGTGCAGCGGTACGGGGTCGGTCTTGCGGGCGTTGTCCAGGCTGATGCCCTTGGCGGCCGGGTTCGCCTGGGCCAGGGCGTCCTTCTTGTCGAACACCGTCCGGGTGATCGCGCAGGCCACGTTCGCGTTGAGGTCCTTGCGGACCAGCAGCACGTTCGGCACCACGATGGTCGGGGTGTCCGCGGGGGTCTTGTAGACGTCCGCGCGGATGGTCCCGGCCTGGTACGCCGGGTTGAGCTCGGTCATCTTGGGCAGCAGCGGGGTGATGTCGATGAACTTCACCTTGTCGCCGGCGGTGGTGAACAGGTCGGTCAGGCCGCCCGTGGGCACCCCGCCCGACCAGAACATGCCGTCGATGCTGCCGTCCTTGACGCCCTCGACGGTCTTGGTCAGGTCGAGCCGCTGCGCCTGGACGTCCTTGGCCGGGTCGAGGCCGGCGGCCTCCAGCAGCCGGTTGGCGATGACCTCGGTGCCGGACTTGGGGGAGCCGGTGGAGATCTTCTTGCCCTTCATGTCGGCGACCGAGTTGATCCCCGAGTCGGCCCGGACGACGACCTGCGTGTAGTTGTCGTAGATCCGGGCGAGCGCCTCGACGGGCTGCGGGCCCGTGAAGCTGCCCTTGCCCTGCACCGCGTTGACCGCCGTGTCGAACAGCGAGAAGGCGACGTCGTACTGCCCGCCGACGAGCTGTTCGATGTTCTGCACCGAGGCGCCGGTCTCGGCGGCGGTGCCGGTCAGCTTGCCCTCGGTCGCCCCGGAGAGCTGACCGGCCAGGGCGTTGCCGACCACGTAGTAGACCCCGGTGGCGTTGCCGGTGGCGATGCCGACGCGGGTGCTGTCGGTGACCTTGCAGGTGATCTCACTGGCGGCGTCGTCCTTGGTCGCGCCGTCCTGACGGCCTCCGCAGCCGGCGGTGCCCGCGGCGACGAGGGCCAGCGCGCCAACCCCCGCGGCGAGCCGCACGTTGATCCGTCTCACTGTTTTTCCTCCCCATGGTTCACCGTTGGTACTGCTGACGGCCCGCCGGTCCGGCCGACGGATCCGCGTCTGACGAGCACGCCCGCCACCATGACGGCAGCCAGGGCGGCGCCGATCGCGACGGGCACGGGTTCGAGCCAGAGCAGCGTGAGCCCGGCGAGCGCGCCGACGATCCGCTCCGGCGCTCCGGCCGGGCCGACGCCGGGCAGCCAGCCGCCCGCCGCGACCGCGAGCACGGCGACGCTGAGGGCGGCGACCGTCGCGGCGACGGCTATCCGCTGCGGGCCCCCGATGCCGAGCAGCCCGAGGCCGGTCGGGGTGACCACGAAGGCGAGCGGGATGAGGTAGGCCGGCAGGGCGTACCGCAGGGTCTGCCACATGGTCGGCACCAGCCGGCCGCCGGTCACCGCGGCGGCGGCGACCGCGGCGAGCGCGGTCGGCGGGGACGCCTCGGACAGCACCGCGAAGTAGAAGACGAACATCGCCGCGGCGGGCGCGGTGACGCCCAGGTCCAGCAGGGCCGGGCCGATGATCACCCAGCCGATCACGAACGACGCGGTGACCGGCACGGCCAGCCCGAGCAGGGTGAGGGCGACGGCGGCGAGCAGCGCGGTGAGTGCCAGCACCACGGCCGGTTCGGAGCTGACGGCCTGGGCCCCGCTGACCAGCAGCGCCGCCGCCTGGGGGCCGAGGCCGGTCTTGGTGGTGGTGGCGGTGATGATGCCCGCGGCGGCGCAGACCGCGCTCACCGCGAGGACCCCGCGCACCCCGGCGCTGAGCGCGGCGAGCAGGCGGGCCGGGGTGAGCCGGTGCCGACGGTCGAGGAAGGACAGCACGGCGGCCAGGATGGTGGCCAGCACCACGGCCTTCGTCGCGGAGAAGCCGACGGCCAGCAGCCCGACGATCGCGAAGAGCGAGAGGAAGTGGTAGCCGAACCGGGCCAGCAGCCGGCCGGCGGAGGCCGTGTCGATCACCACCGGCCGTACGCCCGAGCGCCGGGCGTCGATCTCGACCGCGAGGAGGATGCCGAGGTAGTAGAGCACCGTCGGGACGGTCGCCCAGCCGAGTACCTGGAGGTACGACACGCCGAGGTACTCGGCGATGATGAAGGCCGCCGCGCCGAGGGTGGGCGGGGAGAGGATCGCCCCGACGCCGGCCGCGGCGAGCATGCCGCCCGCCCGCTCCGGCGGGTAGCCGGCGCGGCGCAGCACGGGCCAGGTGACCGCGCCGATGCTGACGGTCGTCGCCGCGCCGGAGCCGGAGACGGTGCCGAGCAGGAACCCGGAGGCGACGGCGGTGCGCCCGGCGGCCGTGCGCGAGCGCCGGAAGGCGGCGGCGGAGAGTTCCACGAAGAACCGGCCGGCCCCGGAGAGGTCCAGCACCGCACCGTAGATGGTGAACAGCACGATGTACGTCGCCGCGACGTCGAGCGGGGTGCCGTAGAAGCCGCTGTCGGAGTTGTAGAGGCCGTCGACGATCTGCCCGAAGTCGAGGCCGGCGTGGGCCACCGGCCAGGACTGGGGCAGCAGCCCGCCGTAGTAGCCGTAGCCGAGGAAGACCACGCAGACGGCCGGCAGGATCCAGCCGGTGGTGCGCCGGCACGCCTCCAGCAGCAGGAGCAGCAGGACGGTGCCCATCGCCACGTCCATGCCGGCGAGCAGGCCCTGCCGGTCGAGGAAGGCGTCGTACCCGCCGCCGCCGTCGCCCAGGCCGACGGGCAGCACCGGGTAGAGGCAGCTGACCAGCGCCGCGCCGGCCAGGATCCAGTCCGGCAGGGTGGGGCCCCGGCGCTTGGGGCGCTCCGCCGGGACCGCGTCGCCCGGCCCGGTCGCGTCCGTGCGGCGCAGCCGCCGGGGCAGGCGCAGATCCGCCGGGTACGCCATGAAGACCATCGGCAGGATGCCGGCCAGGAAGATGACCAGGTAGAACTTGCTCCCCTGTGGCAGCGGGTAGAACACCTGCCAGAGGGCGAGCAGCGCGACCGCCAACGTCGTTCCGGTGACCAGCACGCCGATCGGCCCGGAGAGTTCCCGCCCGGGCTTTTCGTCCTCGAACTGCGCGGCGAGTTCCCGTGGATCGGGCGCGGCACCGTCTGGATCGGACCGATTGTCCGTCTCGGGCGGCAACGGAACCGGACCGCCATCCGGGGTGGACTCGGGGCCCACGGTGGACGGCTGCGGGGCGGGTTCGCCGGAGGAACGCACTGGTGGCACGAGGGGGCACGATACGCGAATTAGATACCGGGCGGAACATTGCTGATCATGATTGCAGCCAGTAATTAATTGGGACTCATGATTACGCAGAGAGACTGTAATTGGGTCCGGATATGCGGCAGGATGCACGCCCTGATTGGTAAGAATGCGGCAAGCCGGAAGCAAGCCGTATCCGATGCGTCCACTCTGGTCCGGTAGCAGCACGTTTCCGGCCCACCCTCGCGTGGCCGTCACCGCGCCGCCGGCACCGTACGGGGCCATGACGCAGGGTAGTTTTCGTCGCTCTCCGTTGCCGGATGGGCCCTGACCAGGGCGCCTGTACCCCTACCGCCCGGCCCCTATCACTCCGGCGACGGACCCGTCCGGATCCGGTGGGGTGGCTGGAACCGGTCCGGTGGGAGCTGTCGGAGCCGGAGGTTAGGGTCGGGCGATGACCACGGCTCCACCACTCATCCAGGCGCGAGCGCTGGTGAAGCGGTTCGGCGACTTCACCGCCGTCGACGGCATCGACGTCGAGGTGCGGGCCGGCGAGGCGTTCGGCTTCCTCGGGCCCAATGGCGCCGGCAAGTCCTCCACCATGCGGATGATCGGCTGCACCTCCCCGCCCAGCGGCGGCGAGCTGCGCATCCTCGGCATGGACCCGGTGCGCGACGGGCCGGCGATCCGGGCCCGCCTCGGCGTCTGCCCGCAGCTCGACAACCTGGATCCCGAGCTGACCGTCCAGGAGAACCTCACCACCTACGCGCGCTACTTCGGCATCTCCCGCCGGGTGGCCCGGGCGCGGGCCGCCGAGCTGCTCGACTTCGTCCAGCTCACCGAGCGGGCCGACAGCAAGGTGGAGCCGCTCTCCGGCGGCATGAAGCGGCGGCTGACCATCGCCCGCGCGCTGGTCAACGAGCCCGAGATCGTCCTGCTCGACGAGCCGACGACCGGCCTGGACCCGCAGGCCCGGCACCTGGTGTGGGAGCGGCTGTTCCGGCTCAAGCAGCAGGGCGTCACATTGGTCCTCACCACGCACTACATGGACGAGGCGGAGCAGCTCTGCGACCGCCTGGTGGTGATGGACGGCGGGCGGATCGTCGCCGAGGGCTCGCCCCGGGCGCTGATCGACCAGCACTCCACCCGGGAGGTCGTCGAGCTGCGGTTCGCCGCCGAGTCCCAGGAGGCGTTCGCCGGCAAGCTCGACGGGCTGGGGGAGCGGGTCGAGGTGCTGCCCGACCGGATCCTGCTCTACGTGCCCGACGGCGACGCGGCCGTCGCCGAGGTCGGCGAGCGGGGGCTGCACCCGGCCAAGGTGCTGGTCCGGCGCAGCAGCCTGGAGGACGTCTTCCTCCACCTCACCGGCCGCACCCTGGTCGACTGACCGCGGTCCGGTCGCTCGTCGTCGGTCACTCGCGATCCGGTGCTGGTCGTCCGGCGCGACCGGCTGGGTGCGGTGGCGCCGGCCGTTACGTAGCATCGGCGGGCCGGCGGCACGTCGACCGCCCGGCGACGCACACGGGGGTGTCATGTCGAGGTTGGAGTTCCAGTCCCGCCGCCAGGCCGGGCTGGCCGCGCTCTATCTGGGCGTCTTCGCGACGATCTGGTTCAGCGTGCCGGCCGCCGAGCAGCCGCTGCGCGCCCTGCTGGTGGTCGCGAGCGGCGCGGCCCTGGTCACGGCGGTGATCGGCGCCGTCGTCGTGGCCCGCAGCCGGGGGGCCGGGGGCGTCGCCCACGACCGTGCCGCCGACCGCCGCTACCTCCTGATCGTCCTGGCCGAGTTCGCCGCCGCCGGGCTCGGCGCCGTCGTGCTCGCCCTCGTCGGCTGGTCGGAGTTCATCCCGGTGCTGGTCGGCGCCGCCGTGGGGCTGCACTTCTTCCCCCTCGTCCCGGTGCTGCGCGACCCGCTGCTGTGGCCGCTCGGGGTGGCGGTGTGCGCCGTCGCCGTGGCCGGGCTGGTCACCGCGCTCGTCTCGGCGGTGCCGGCGGGGCTCGTCGTCGGCACCGGCACCGGGCTGCTGCTGCTCGCCTACGCGGTGCAGGCGCTGCTGCGCGCGGCCCGGCAGCGCTGACGGGGCGACGGAGTCGCCGGCCTGTCGTACCCGCCAGGTAGGAAGGCCGTGGTGGACGCGGAGCGAGACGGGGGTGGTCGCGTGAGCGTGGCGCAGTCGGCGCGGGAACGCGCGCGCCCGAGGTTGCCGCGGGTGCCGGCGCTCGCGGTGCTGGCCCACCATCTCGTCGCCTACCGGCGCACCTGGCGGGCGGGGCTCTTCTCGTCGTTCCTGCTGCCGGTACTGACCGTCCTCGGCTTCGGCGTCGGCGTCGGCTCCTACATCGACCAGGGCATCGACGGGGTGAGCTACCTCGACTGGATCGTGCCCGGCCTGATCGCGTCGACCGCGTTGCAGACGACCGTCAGCGAGTCGACGTGGCCCGTGTTCGGCAACTTCCAGTGGGTGAGGACCTACTTCGCGCAGAGCGCGGCGCCGCTGCGGGTGGGCGACATCCTCGGCGGGCACCTGGCCTTCGTGGTGTTCCGGGTGGTCACCACCGTCGCGGCGTTCCTGCTGGTGACGGCCCTGTTCGGGGCGCTGCGGTCCCCGTGGGCACTCGCCGCGCTGCCAGTGACGGCGCTGCTCGGGCTGGCGGTCGCCGCGCCGACCTTCGCGTACGCGTCGGTGGTCTCCGTCGACAGTTGGCTCGCGATGCTGCTCCGCTTCGCGGTGATCCCGATGACGCTCTTCGCCGGCGTGTTCTTCCCCGTCGAGTCGCTGCCCCTGGCGCTGCGCTGGCTGGCGTACGCGACCCCGCTCTGGCACGGCGTGGACCTGTGCCGGGCGGCGGCGCTCGGCGTCGCTCCGCAGTGGTCGGTCGCCGGCCACCTGCTCTACCTCGCGGCCTGGGCGGTCGGCGGCTGGCTGCTGGCCCGGCACGCGTTCCGTCGCAGGCTGGTCGTCTAGGAGGGTCGCAGTGGTCGGTCTCGTCCTGCCCCGGCTGGTCGCCGTCTCCGCCGCGTCCCGCCGTTCGGTCTCCGTGGCCGAGCGCAACGTCGCGGCCCTGAAGACCGTCTACTGGCTGCTGCTCGTCTCCGGGTTCGTGGAGCCGCTGCTCTACCTGCTCTCCATCGGTGTCGGGGTCGGCGCGCTGGTCGGCGACCTCACGCTGCCCGGCGGCGAGGTCGTCACCTACGCGGCGTTCGTCGCCCCGGCCATGCTCGCGTCGTCGGCCATGTCCGGCGCGCTGTCGGAGACGACCTTCAACTTCTTCGGCAAGATGAAGCAGATGAAGCTGTACGACGGGGTGATCGCCACCCCCGTGCAGCCGTTCGAGATCGCGCTGGGGGAGCTGCTCTGGGCGATGCTGCGCGGCAGCGCATACTCGGCCGCCTTCCTGGTGGTGATGGTGGTGATGGAGCTGACCACCGTGACGCGGGCGCTGGTCGCCTTCCCGGCGGCCGTGCTGGTCGGCTTCGCCTTCGGCGCGCTGGGCATGGCGATCACCACCTTCATGCGCAGCTGGCACGACTTCGACCTGATGTCGGCGGCCCAGTTCACCCTCTTCCTCTTCTCCGGCACGTTCGTCCCCGCCGAGGCCTACCCGGCCGCGCTGCGCTGGGCGGTGGAGGTGACGCCGCTCTACCGCGCGGTGCACCTCATTCGCGGCGTCTCGGTGGGCGCGGCCGGCTGGGAGTGGGTGCTCGACGTGCTCTACCTGCTGGGGGCGATGGCCCTGGGGCTGCTGGTCGCCTCGCGCCGGATGGGCAGGTTGCTCTACGGCTAGGGGTTAACGGTGGCCGCTGCCTGGGCATGTCGAGGGGACTGACACCGACCACGAGGAGGGGCGATGGCCTCCGACGAGTCCTCCACCCGCAGCGGACGCGACCGCGACGATTCCGGGGCGGCGGCCGGCCGGGTGGGCGACCGCCGGACGGGCCGCGCGGACCGGGGATCCGACCCTGTTCGTGCCGAGCGGCACCGCCCGGGTCGCGGCCCGGTCGGGCCCGACGAGGGTCCCGACAGCCCGACCGAGCTGCCGGGCGCCGGTTGGAAGGCCGCGCTGCGCCGCACGGTGCGGGAGTTCCAGGACGACAGCCTGACCGACTGGGCGGCGGCCCTGACGTACTACGGGGTGCTCTCCATCTTCCCCGGCCTGCTGGTGCTGGTCTCGATCCTCGGCCTGCTCGGCCCACGCGCCACGCAGGGCGTCAAGGACACGGTCAACGACGTCGTCCCGCAGGACAGCATCCGGCAGATCGTCGAGGGGGCGATCGACCAGGCGCAGCAGAGCGGCGGCTTCGCCGGCTTCGCCGCGATCCTCGGTCTGCTCGCCGCGTTCTGGTCGGCGTCGGGTTACGTCGCCGCGTTCATGCGCGCCTCCAACACCATCTACGACGTGCCGGAGGGGCGGCCGATCTGGAAGACGCTGCCGATCCGCGTCGGGGTGACCGCGGTGATCGGCGTGATGCTGCTGGCCAGCGCGGTGATCGTGGTCTTCACCGGTGGCCTCGCCGAGCAGGTCGGGGAGGCGATCGGGTTGGGCTCCACGGCGGTGACCGCCTGGAACATCGCCAAGTGGCCGGTGCTGCTGCTCCTGGTGAGCCTGATGTTCGCGATCCTCTACTGGGCCTCGCCGAACGCGCGGCACGGCGGCTTCCGCTGGGTCAGCCCCGGAGGCGTACTGGCGGTGGTCATCTGGTTGGTGATCTCGGGCCTGTTCGCCCTCTACGTCAGCAACTTCGGCTCGTACAACAAGACGTACGGGGCGCTCGCCGGTGTGATCGTCTTCCTGATCTGGCTGTGGCTGAGCAACATCGCGATCCTCCTCGGCGCGGAGTTCGACGCCGAGCTGGAGCGCAGTCGCGCCATCGAGGCGGGTCACTCCCCGGACGAGGAGCCGTACGTCGAGCTGCGCGACGACCGCAAGCTCAAGAAGAAGCGCAACGCCGCCAATCGCAGCTGACCGCGTCGCCCGTCCGCACCCACCGCCGCCCCGCCACCGTCCCCCGGTGGCGGGGCGACGGCGCTCTTCGGCCAGCTCCGGAGCCCTGCGCTTTTCCTGATCCTCCCGATGCTTTTGCTCGATCGGACAAAAGTTCGCGTCAAATCGGCCGAAGCTCTGGACACGTGACACGGAACACTCCTACTGTGTCGGCACGACACCTCGGCATCACGTCGATGTGAACGAGCCCGCGAAGAGGTGAGTCCGGTGCGGACGGTCGACCCCCTGCACGTACGGCTGCTGCGGCTGCTCCGTGACGAGGGGGCGGTGTCCCGGGCCGAGCTGGGCGACCGGTTGCAGATGCCCCGTCCCCGGCTGCTGGCTGAGCTGGAACGGCTCGTCGCCCTCGGCTACGTCGCCGAGGCGGGGCTGGCGGCCTCCCGGGGCGGTCGCCGTTCCACCCTGGTCGAGCTGAGCCCGCGCCTGCGCTTCGCCGCCGTCGACCTCGGCGCCAGCTCCATCGACGTCGAGGTGGTCAACGGCCGGCTGGAGCCGGTCGCCGCGTACGCCGAGGCGGCCGACATCCGCACCGGCCCGAAGGTGATCCTCCAGCGGGTCAACGAGCTGCTGCACAAGGCCCGGGTGGACGGCGCCTACGAGCGGCTCGACGCCGTCGGCATCGGGGTGCCCGGCCCGGTCAGCTTCCGCGACGGCGTGCCGGTCTCCCCGCCGATCATGCCGGGGTGGGACCGGTTCCCGGTGCGCGAACTGCTCACCCGCGAGCACGGCTGCCCGGCCGTGGTCGACAACGACGTCAACATCATGGCCATCGGGGAGCGGCACGGCGGGGTCGCCCACTCTGTGGACGACTTCCTCTTCGTGAAGATCGGCACCGGAATAGGGTGCGGGATCTACCTCAGCGGCGAGGTCTACCGGGGCACCGACGGCTGCGCCGGGGACATCGGCCACATCCAGGTCGACGCGCAGGGCCCGATGTGCTCCTGCGGCAACATCGGCTGCCTGGAGGCCCTGTTCAGCGGGGCCGCGCTGGCCAAGGACGCGACCGCCGCCGCGCGCAGCGGGGTGTCGCCCGCGCTGGCCGAACGCCTCGCCGCACGCGGCGCGGTGACCGCGCTGGACGTCGCCGGGGGTGCCGTCGAGGGGGACGTGACGTGCATCCAGCTGATCCGCGACGGGGGTCGGCGGGTGGGTGGGGTCCTGGCCGGGCTGGTCAGCTTCACCAATCCGTCGATGATCGTGATCGGCGGCGGGCTCGCCCAGCTCGGGCACATCCTCCTCGCCGAGATCCGCAGCGTCGTCTACCGCCGGTCGCTGCCGCTGGCCACCGGCAACCTTCCCGTCGTCCTGTCCGAGCTGGGCCCGCGCGCCGGCGTCGCCGGCGCGGCCGTGCTCGCCAGTGACGTCGCCTTCGCGGAGGCATCATGAGTGAGCAACTGGTCGGGACACCCGCCGACGCCGTCGCGGGCGAGGTGGTGCTGCGCCTCACCGACGTGGTCAAGACCTTCCCGGGCGTACGGGCCCTGGACGGGGTGCAGCTGGAGGTGCGCGCCGGCGAGGTGCACTGCCTGCTCGGGCAGAACGGCGCCGGCAAGTCCACCCTGATCAAGGTGCTCGCCGGGGTGCACCGGCCCGACTCGGGGCTCGTCGAGTGGCGGGGCGAGCCGACCACCTTCGCCAACCCGCAGGCCGCCATGCGCGCCGGCATCGCCACCATCTACCAGGAACTCGACCTGGTCGAGGACCTCTCGGTCGCCGAGAACGCCTTCCTCGGCCACGAACCGCGCCGGTTCGGCTTCGTCCGGCGGGGCGCCATGGCCCGGCACACCCGGCAGATCCTCGGCCGGCTCGGCCACGCCGAGATCCCGCCCGGACGGATGGTGCGCGCGCTGCCCGCCGCCGGCAAGCAGATCGTCAGCATGGCCCGCGCGCTCTCCCACGAGGCACGGCTGATCATCATGGACGAGCCGAGCGCCGTGCTGGCCCACGACGAGGTGGGCAACCTGTTCCGGATCATCCGGGAGCTGACCGCGCAGGGCATCGCCGTCATCTACATCTCGCACCGGCTGGAGGAGATCCGCGAGATCGGCGACCGGGTCACCGTACTCAAGGACGGCCGGACCACCGCGGCGAACCTGTCGGCCCGCGACACCCCGACCCGTGACCTGGTCAGCCGGATGACCGGCCGCACCATCGAGTACGTCTTCCCGGACCGCCCGGCCGGCGCGGCGGGCGGCGCGGAGCTGCTCACGGTCGAGGGGCTGACCCGGGCCGGCGAGTTCGCCGACGTCTCGCTCGACGTCCGGGCCGGCGAGATCGTCGGCATCGCCGGGCTGGTCGGCTCGGGACGTTCCGAGCTGCTGGAGACCATCTACGGCGCGCGCCGTGCCGACGCCGGCTCGGTGCGGATGGCCGGCCGGGCGCTGCGCCCCGGCAGCGTCGGCGCGGCGGTGCGGGCCGGCATGGGGATGGCCCCCGAGGAGCGCAAGAGCCAGGCGCTGCTGCTGGGCGAGCCGATCTACCGCAACGTGACCCTGGCGACCTTCGCCCGCTACGCCCGCGCCGGGTTCACCGACGCCGGACGGGAACGGGCCGAGGCGGACCGGATCGCCGAGAGCCTGGAGCTGCGCCCCCGCGACGTACGCCGGCCGGTGCGCACCCTCTCCGGCGGCAACCAGCAGAAGGTGGTGGTCGGCCGCTGGCTGCTCGGCAACACCCGGCTGCTGCTGCTCGACGAGCCGACCCGGGGCGTCGACGTCGGCGCCCGGGCGGAGCTCTACCAGGTGATCCGGGGGCTGGCCGCGCGCGGCGTCGGGGTGCTGCTGGTCTCCAGCGAGGTCCCCGAGGTGCTCGGCCTGGCCGACCGGGTGCTGGTGATGCGGGAGGGGCGGGTCGTCCACGAGGCCCCGGCCCGCGAACTCGACGAGAACACCGTGCTCGACCTCGTCATGGCGGGGTCCCTGATGGAAGGCGCTCCGGCATGACCGAGGGTCCTAATCCCACCGTGGCGCCGGAGCGGGCGGCGCAGCTGCCGGCGCAGTCGCCGCCGGTGGACCCGGCGCAGACCGGGGCGGCCGTCGACAAGGTGGCGGCACCGGGCCGGATCTCCTGGTGGCGGGGGGACGGCGGCGAGGGCGCCCGCCGCAACCTCGGCCTGATCGGGGTGCTGGCCGTGCTCGTCGTGATCGGCGCCCTCACCCGCTCCGACCTCTACTCCAACCCCGACTGGGTGTGGGACAACGTCCTGAGCATCCTCAAGCTGGCGGCCGTGGTCGGCGTGGTCACCGTCGGCATGACCTTCGTGATCATCGGCGGCGGCATCGACCTCTCCGTCGGCGCGATCGTCGCGCTGGCCGGCGTCTGGTGCACCACGGTGGCCACCCAGAGCTACGGCGCCGGCGGCATGATCTTCAGCGCGCTCACCGTCGGGCTGGCGGTCGGCCTGGTCAACGGGCTGCTCATCTCGTACGGCCGGCTGGTGCCGTTCATCGCGACCCTCGCCATGCTGGTGGCGGCGCGGGGCCTGGCCGCCGAGATCTCCGACAAGCAGACCCAGGTGTCGGACAACGGCTTCATCAACGGCCTCGCCAGCAACAGCCTGCTGGGCATCCCGCTGCTGGTCTACATCCTCGCCGCCGTGGTGGCCGCCGGCTGGGTGCTGCTCAACCGCACCACCTTCGGCCGGCGTACGGTCGCCGTCGGCGGCAACCCGGAGGCCGCCCGGCTCGCCGGCATCAACGTCCGGCGGCACACCGTGCTGCTCTACGCGCTCTCCGGGCTCTGCTGCGGGATCGCCGCCATCATGCTCACCGCCCAGGCCAACTCGGCGCAGGCGGCGATGGCGAACCTCTACGAGCTGGACGCGATCGCCGCCGCGATCATCGGCGGCACGCTGCTCAGCGGCGGGCGGGGCACCATCATCGGTTCCCTGCTCGGGGTGGTCATCTTCGCCACCATCACCAACCTCTTCGCCATCAACGGCCTCTCCACCGAGGCCCAGAACATGGTCAAGGGCGGCATCATCGTCGCAGCCGTCCTGGTCCAGCAGGTCCAGTTCCGCAGCCTCACCCAGTTCCTGAGCCGCAACCGGCTCACCACCACCTGACCCGCACCGCACCGACCGCGCGGCATCCGGGCCACCTGAGCGAGGGTGGCCGGGCACCGCACGCGCTCTTCCGTCCCGCACCGCGAGATTTCCTCCACCACCGTCAACCCAGGAGGTCGTCATGACCCAGCACAGTCGCGACATGTCGCGTCGCCGGCTGCTCTTCGGCGGGGCCGCCGTCGGCGCCGGCGTGCTGCTCGCCGGCTGCACCAGCAACGAGACCAAGCCGACCGAGGCGCAGACCAAGGCGGCGGCCGCGCCGGGCGGCAACAACGAGCCCGGCAAGCGGGTCGTCATCGGCTTCTCCGCGCCGGCCGCCGACCACGGCTGGATCGCCGCCATCACCAACAACGCCAAGGCGCAGGCCGGGGCGTACTCCGACGTGGAGTTCAAGTCGGTCGAGGCCGGCGCGGACGCGGCGGCCCAGCGGGCGGCGCTGTCCACGCTGATCTCGCAGAAGCCGGACGTGATCGTGCTGCTGCCGCACGACGGCAAGGAGCTCAACGCGTTCGGGCTGGAGGCGATGAAGGCCGGCGTCCCGGTGGTCAACCTGGACCGGGCCTTCCCCGACGCGCGGGCCTACCGGCTCCAGATCAAGGGCGACAACTACGGCATGGGCGTGGCCGCCGCCACCTACATGATCGAGCAGTTCAAGGCCAAGGGCGTCACCAACCCGGTGATCGGCGAGATCGCGGGCATGGACGAGCTGGAGCTGACCCAGGAGCGGTCGAAGGGCTTCGTCGACACCCTGACGGCGGGCGGCTTCAAGGTCGCCAACCGCCGGGCGGCCCGGTTCACGGCCGACTCGGGGCAGCAGGAGGCGGCGCAGCTGCTCCAGGCCCTGCCGAAGATCGACGCGCTCTGGAACCACGACGACGACCAGGGCATCGGCGTGCTGGCCGCGGTCAACCAGAGCGGCCGCAAGGAGTTCTTCATGGTCGGCGGCGCCGGCTCGAAGAAGGCGATGGAGGACATCCAGGCGGACAACACGGTGCTGAAGGCGACGGTGACCTACAGCCCCTCGATGGCCTCCTCGGCCATCTCCCTGGCCCGGCTGATCGGCCAGGGCAAGGGCATGTCCGACCTGGTGGAACTCCAGGTGCCCAAGGAGATCATCCTCGCCTCCGAGACGATCACCAAGGAGAACGCGGGCAGCTACCTCAAGCTCGGGTTCTGATACACGGGGGGAGACCCACCTTGTCCACGACAGACAGAGAACTGCGGGTCGGCATGGTCGGCTACGCGTTCATGGGCGCCGCGCACTCGCAGGCGTGGCGCACCGTGAACCGGGTGTTCGACCTGCCGGCGCGGGCCCGGATGTCGCTGATCTGCGGCCGGGACGCCGGGAAGGTGGCCGACGCCGCCGACCGGCTCGGCTGGGACGCGTACACGACCGACTGGCGCGACCTGATCGCCCGGGACGACATCGACGTGGTCGACGTCTGCACGCCCGGGGACAGCCACGCCGAGATCGCCCTCGCCGCGCTGGCCGCCGGCAAGCACGTGCTGTGCGAGAAGCCGTTGGCCAACACGGTCTCCGAGGCCCGCGCGATGGCCGCCGCGGCGGTCACCGCGCAGGCCGCCGGGGTGCGGTCGATGTGCGGGTTCAACTACCGGCGGGTGCCGGCGGTCGCGATGATGCGCCAGCTCGTCGCCGACGGGCGGCTCGGGGTGATCCGGCACGTCCGGGCGACGTACCTGCAGGACTGGATCGTGGACCCGCAGTTCCCCCTGGTGTGGCGGTTGCAGCGGGACAAGGCCGGCTCCGGCGCGCTCGGCGACATCGGCGCGCACATCATCGACCTGACCCAGTACGTCACCGGCCGCCGGATCACCGGGGTCAGCGCGGTCACCGAGACGTTCGTCAAGGAGCGGCCGCTGCCGGCCGGGTCGAGCGGGCTGGCGGCGACGGTGGACGGGGCGACGGCCGACGGCAATGGTGCCGACGGCCACCGCCCGGCCACCGGGGCGGTCACCGTCGACGACGCGGCGGTCTTCGTGGCCCGGCTCGACGGCGGCGTGCTGGCGACGTACGAGGCGAGCCGCTTCGCCACCGGACGCAAGAACGCCCTCCGGGTGGAGATCAACGGCTCGCTGGGCACGGTGGCCTTCGACCTGGAGCGCCTCAACGAGCTGGAGTTCTACGACGCGACGCGACCCGCCGCCGAGCAGGGTTTCAGCCGCATCCTGGTGACCGAGGGGGAGCACCCGTACATGTCCGCGTGGTGGCCGCCCGGCCACCTCATCGGCTACGAGCACTCCTTCACCCACCAGATGCGGGACTTCGTCGAGGCGGTCGCCACCGGCGTCGACCCGGCGCCCTCCTTCGTCGACGGGTTGCAGGTCCAGCTGGTGCTGGACGCGGTGACCCGGTCGGCGGAGCTCGGCTCCTCGTGGACCGAGGTGGAGCCGGCCCTGGCCACGGTCGCCGCCTGAGCCGACTCCGGCACCGACCGGCGAGGGACCGGCCGCGGTTGCGCCCCGCGGCCGGGACGAGGTCGGAGCCGGAGGACGTGCGGCCGGGCCGGCGTGGCCCGGTGACGCACGAGCAGAACGGTCGTCCGGTGCGGCCGGACCGGGATTCCCCGGTCGCACCGGAGGGCCGTCACCACCCGGCGATCCTGCCGGGCCGTGTCACCCCACGACGTCCGGTCGGCGCGCGCCGTCGTTCCGACCGGCGGATGCGGGGGAGGCAGGGACGGGACGCCGACCGGCCCTGCCTGCCAGCCCCGTCCGTCCGTGCCCGTGCCGGGATCCGGGCCGGGGTCGTCGCCGCCGACGTCGACACCGGACCGGTGGGTTCCTCCCGGGGCGGCCGGCGGACGGGGCCCATCCGCATAGATGCGTATCTTTCTGAACAAACTTCTGATATCTATATAACTCAATGCACGGCTGGTTCCTCCTGATCGGGAAGGAGCACCATGCGTACGGGTGTCTGGCTGGTGGGAGCACGCGGCTCGGTCGCGACCACCAGCATCGTGGGGGCGCTCGCCCTGCGGTCCGGGCTCACCGGCCCGACCGGCTGCGTCACCGAGCTGCCCGACCTGCGCGGGCCCGCCCTGCCGGCCTTCACCGACCTGGTCCTCGGCGGGCACGACGTCGTCACCACCCCGCTGGGGAAGCGGGCCGAGACCCTGGCCGCCGCCGGCGTGCTGCCCGGCCGGCTGGTCGCCGCCCTCCCCGACGAGCTGGCCGCCGTGGAACGCGAGCTGCGTCCGGCCCCTGCCGGCGGCACCCAGGCGGACCGGGCCGCCGCGACCGTACGCGACCTCACCGACTTCCGCCGCCGGCACGGGCTGGACCGGGTGGTGGTGGTCAACGTCTCGGCCACCGAACCCGCCGCCCGCCCGCACCCGGGCCACGCCGACCCGGGCGCGCTGGCCGCCGCGCTCGCCGGCCCCGACGAGGTGCTGCCGCCCAGTTCCCTCTACGCGTACGCGGCCGTGCGGGCCGGCTGCCCGTACGTCGACTTCACCCCGTCCACCGGGCTGCGGCTGCCGGCCCTGGTGGCGCTGGCCGCCGAGTGCGGGATCCCGTACGCCGGGCACGACGGCAAGACGGGGGAGACGCTGGTCAAGTCCGTGCTCGCGCCGATGTTCGCGATGCGGCACCTGGCGGTGCGCTCCTGGTCCGGGGTCAACCTGCTCGGCGGCGGCGACGGCGCTACCCTCGCCGACCCGGCGGCCAACGCGGCCAAGGTGGAGAGCAAGCAGCGGGTGCTCGGCGAGACCCTCGGCCACCTGCCGCAGGGCGGCACCCGGATCGAGTACGTCGAGGCGCTGGGCGACTTCAAGACCGCCTGGGACCTGATCACCTTCGCCGGGTTCCTCGGTACCGGGATGCGGATGGAGTTCACCTGGCACGGCTGCGACTCCGCCCTGGCCGCGCCCCTCGTGCTCGACCTGGCCCGACTCACCGCCGCCGCGCACGCCGCCGGCCACGCCGGCCCCCTGACCGACCTCGCCTTCTTCTTCAAGGACCCGCTCGGCACGTCCACCCACTCGCTGGCCGACCAGTGGACCCGACTGTGCGGCTTCGCCCGCCGGCTGCACGCGGGAGGCACCGATGCCGCGCCTCGCTGACCTCGCCGAACTGGTCCGGGCGCCGGCCGCGCTCTCGGTGCCCGGGGACGTCGTCGCCGGCGCGGCCGCCGCCGGGGCGCTCGGGCGGCGTACGCCCGCGCTGGCCGCCGCGTCCGTCCTGCTCTACTGGGCGGGAATGGCCGCCAACGACTGGGCCGACCGCCGCCTGGACGCCGTCGAACGCCCCGAGCGGCCCATCCCCAGTGGCCGGGTGGCCCCCGGGGCCGCGCTCGGCCTCGCCGCCGGGCTCACCGGCGCCGGGGTCGCGCTGGCCACCGCCGCCGGGGGCCGGCGCGCCGCGACGGTCGCGGTCCCGCTCGCCGCCGCCGTCTGGGGGTACGACCTGGCGGCGAAGTCGACAGCCGCCGGCCCGGCCGTGATGGCCGCCTGCCGGGGGCTGGACGTCCTCCTCGGCGCCACGGGCGGACGGGCGCTGCGGGCGGTCCCGGCGGCGGTCACCGTGGCCGCGCACACGTGGACGGTCACCGCGCTCTCCCGCCACGAGGTCACCGGCGCCGGCGCCGCGCTGCCGCTGCGTACCCTCGCCGGCACCGCACTGGTCGCCGCGGGCGCCGCCGTCCGGTCCCGCCCCGACCGGGCCGCGCTGCCGGCGCTGCCGGCGCTGCTGGCCGGCTGGTACGCGGCCCGCTACGGCGCCGCCCAGGCCCGGGCGGCGGCCGACCCCCGCGCCGGGCGGGTGCGGGCGGCGGTGGGGGCCGGGATCACCGGGCTGCCCGCGTTGCAGGGCGCCCTCACCGCACGCGCCGGGGCCGGGCTGCTGGGGCTGGCGGTGGCGGCGGCCGCGCCGCTCGGCGGCCGGCTCGCCCGAAGGATCTCCCCGACATGACCGCCCCGACCCGTCCCGCGCCGGGCCCCCGGGCCACGGCGGTGGCCGGCGCGGCCGACGGCGACGGCGGGCTCCGGTTCGGCTACGGCACCAACGGGTTCGCCAACCACCGGCTGACCGACGCGCTCGCCGTCGTCGCCGACCTGGGCTACCAGGGCGTCGCGCTCACCCTGGACCACGACCACCTCGACCCGTTCGCGCCCGCGCTGGCCCGCCGGGTGGCCGCCGTCGCCCGCCGGCTCGCGGCGCTCGACCTCGCCGTGGTCGTCGAGACCGGCGCCCGCTACCTGCTCGACCCGTGGCACAAGCACGCCCCGACGCTGCTGCACGACGACCCGGCGCGGCGCGTCGAGTTCCTGCGCCGGGCCGTGCGCATCGGCGCCGACCTGGGCGCGGAGGCCGTCTCCCTCTGGTCCGGCGTACGCCCCCAGACGGTGCCGCCCGCGACCGCCTGGGACCGGCTGGTCGCCGGCTGCGCGACGGTGGTCGACGCCGCCGAGGCGGCCGGCACGACGCTCGGCTTCGAGCCGGAGCCGGGCATGCTGGTCGAGGACATCGCCGGCTGGCGCCGGCTGCGCGGCGCGCTCGGCGATCCGCCCCGCTTCGGCATCACCCTCGACATCGGGCACTGCCGCTGCCTGGAGCCGCGGCCGGTCCCCGAGTGCGTACGCGAGGTCGGCGCGTACCTGGTCAACGTGCAGATAGACGACATGCGCCGGGGCGTGCACGAGCACCTGGAGTTCGGCGCGGGGGAGATCGACTTCCCGCCCGTGCTGCGGGCCCTGGGCGACGCCGGCTACCGGGGCCTGGTCGCCGTGGAGCTGCCCCGGCACTCGCACGCCGCCCCCGCCGTCGCGGCCCGCTCGCTCGACTTCCTGCGCGCCGCCGCGAAGGAGGCGGCGCGTCCGGGACCGGGTGCCACGGCGAAGGAGGCGGCGCGCCGGCAACGGTGACGGGGCCACGTCGGCAGCACGAGGGAGGAGACGGAATGACACCGGTTTCACTGCGGGCCGCGCTGCGGGGCGTACCCGAATTCGACTGGCTCGACGCGGCGCTGCGGCGGGTGGCGGCCGAACCGGCGACGATCGACCGGTTCTTCCCGGCCGCCGGGCGGCGCTGCGGTCGGGCACCGCTGCCCGGGGCACCCGGCTGGAGCGCCGACGAGGCGGCCCGGGCCCTGCTGCTGGCCGCGCTGCCGACCGACCACGCGACCCACGCCGGGACCCGCTACCGGCAGGGCGACGCCGCCGAGAAGCGGGCCGTGCTCAAGGCCCTGCCGCTGCTGCCGGTCGGCGCGGCCGGGACGCCGCTGCTGCACGACGCGATCCGCACCAACGACACCCGGCTGCTGGCCGCCGCCCTCGGCCCGTACGCCCGGCACCTCGACCCGGCCGCCTGGCGGCAGGCGGTGCTCAAGTGCGTCTTCACCGGCGTGCCGCTGGCCGTGGTGCACGACCTCGACGCCCGCGCCGACGGCGAACTCGCCGCGATGCTCGCGTCGCTGGCCGCCGAGCGGCAGGCCGCCGGGCGCGCCATGCCGGCGGACGCGATCGACCTGCTCACCCGGCTGCGCGAAATCCAGGAGGCCTGATGCGCATCTTCGACCCGCACATCCACATGACCTCGCGGACCACCGACGACTACGAGCGGATGGCCGCCGCCGGGGTCCGGGCGGTGGTGGAGCCGGCGTTCTGGCTCGGTCAGCCCCGCACCAGCCCCGCCTCCTTCGCCGACTACTTCGACTCGCTGGTCGGCTGGGAGCCGTTCCGGGCCGGGCAGTTCGGGATCCGCCACCACGCCACGGTCGCGCTGAACCCGAAGGAGGCCAACGACCCGCGCTGCCGCCCGGTGCTCGACCTGCTGCCGCGCTACCTTGACAAGGACGCCGTGGTGGCGGTCGGCGAGATCGGCTACGACTCGATGACGCCGGAGGAGGACGAGGCGTTCGCCGTCCAGCTCGCCCTGGCCGTGGCCCACGACCTGCCGGCCCTGGTGCACACCCCGCACCGGGACAAGGCCCGGGGCGTCGAACGCAGCCTCGCCGTGGTCGCCGAGTCCGGCGTCGAGCCGGGCCGGGTGGTGCTCGACCACCTCAACGAGGTGACGGTGGGGCTGGTCCGCGACACCGGCTGCTGGCTGGGCTTTTCCATCTATCCCGACACCAAGATGTCCCCGCCGCGCATGGTGGAGTTGCTGCGGGCGTACGGGACCGAGCGGGTGCTGGTCAACTCCGCGGCCGACTGGGGGCGTTCGGACCCGCTGCTCACCCGGGCCACCGGGGAGGCGATGCTGCTGGCCGGCTTCACCGACGACGACGTGGACCGGGTGCTGTGGCGCAACCCGGTCGAGTTCTACGGCCAGTCCGGTCGGCTCGACCTCACGGACCTGGAGCACGCGGCCGACGCGGCGGCCGGCACCTGGGCCGGCAACTCGATCCTGCGCGGCGGAAGCTGATGCGACTGCGGCACGCCGGCGGCGACACCGTCCACCTCGGCTACTGCACCAACGTGCACCCCGCCGAGGACCTCGCCGGCATCCTGCGCCAGTTGGACACCCACGCCGTGCCCGTACGCGAGGCGCTCGGCGCCGACCTGCTCGGCCTCGGGCTGTGGCTGGCCGCCCCGGTCGCCGCCGAGTTGGCCGCCGATCCGGCCGCCCGTCGCCGGCTGCGAGCCGCGCTGACCGCCCGGGGGCTGGAGGTGGTCACGCTCAACGGCTTCCCGTACGCGGCCTTCCAGGCGCCCGTGGTCAAGGGCGACGTCTACCACCCGGACTGGACGACGTCCGCGCGGCTCGCGTACACCCTGGACCTGGCCCGGGTGCTCGCCGACCTGCTGCCCGACGACGCGGCCCGGGGCTCGGTCTCGACCCTGCCGCTGGCCTGGCGGCGGCCCTGGGACGCCGCCCGCGCGGACGCCGCGCGCCGCCGGCTCGACCAGCTCGCGGCCGGTCTCGCGGCCGTCGAACGGGCGACCGGCCGGAGCGTCCGGGTCGGGTTCGAGCCGGAGCCGGGCTGCGTGGTGGAGAGCACCGGCCAGGCCGTCGCGGCCCTGTCCGGGGTGGACACCGACCGGCTCGGCGTCTGCCTCGACCTCGCCCACCTCGCCTGCGCCTGGGAGGCGCCGGCCGAGGCGCTGGCCCGGCTGCGCACGGCCGGGCTGCCGGTGGTGAAGGTGCAGGTCTCGGCCGCCATCGAGGCGCCCGCCGGGGCGACGCCGGCGCTGCGCCGCTGGGTGGAGCCGCGCTTCCTGCACCAGACCCGCGCGGCCGGCTGCGCGGGGGCGGCCGACCCCGCCGATCCCGCCCACGCCGCCGACGACCTGGACGCCGCCCTGGCCGCGCGGCTGCCCGGGCCGTGGCGGGTGCACTACCACGTGCCGCTGCACGCCTCGCCCGAGCCGCCGCTGGGCGCGACCCTGCCGGTGCTGCGCGCCGCGCTGGCCGCGCTCTACGCCGGGCCGGAGGCGGGCTGCGACCACCTCGACGTCGAGACGTACACCTGGGGGGTGCTGCCGGCCGCGCGGCGCCCGCGCACCGACGCGGAACTGGCCGCCGGCATCGCCGCGGAGCTGGCCTTCGCCCGCGCCGAGCTGGTCGCCCTGGGCCTGGCGCCCGCACAGGGCAGCGAGGTGACGACATGAGCCGGCGGCTGGTGGTGCTGGACGTGGTGGGGCTGACCCCGCGCCTGCTGGCGCACATGCCCCGGCTGCGCGCGGTCGCCGACGCCGGCTTCCGCGCGGAGCTGGGCACGGTGCTGCCCGCGCTGACCTGCCCGGTGCAGTCGACGTTCCTCACCGGGGAACTCCCGGCCGGGCACGGGATCGTCGGCAACGGCTGGTACTTCCGGGACCTCGGCGAGGTGCTGCTCTGGCGGCAGCACCACGCCCTGGTCGGCGGCGAGAAGCTGTGGCAGGCGGCCCGCCGGGTCGAGCCGGGCTTCACGGTCGCCAACGTCTGCTGGTGGTACGCCATGGGCGCCGACGTGGACTGGACGGTCACCCCCCGCCCCGTCTACCGGGCGGACGGGCGCAAGGAGCCGGACTGCTACACCGACCCGCCGGAGCTGCACGACGCCCTCACCGGCAGGCTCGGCACCTTCCCGCTGTTCAGCTACTGGGGGCCGGGCGCCGGGCTGGCGTCGTCGGCGTGGATCTGCCGGGCCGCCGAGCGGATCCTCGCCGACCACGCGCCGGACCTGACCCTGGTCTACGTCCCGCACCTCGACTACGACCTGCAACGTCACGGCCCCTCGTCGCCCCGGGCCGCCGCGGCGGCGGCCGAGCTGGACGGGGTGCTCGGGCCGCTGCTGGACGCCGCCCGCGCCCGCGACGCGACCGTGGTGGTGCTCTCCGAGTACGGCATCACCGACGTCTCCCGGCCGGTCGACGTCAACCGGCTGCTGCGCGCCGAGGGGCTGCTGCGGGTGCACACCCAGGCCGGCATGGAGTACCTCGACCCGTGGACCTCGCGGGCCTTCGCGGTGGCCGACCACCAGGTGGCGCACGTCTACGTCCGCGACCCGGCCGACGTGCCGGCGGTGGCGGCGCTCTGCGCGGGGCTGCCCGGGGTGGCCGAGGTGCTCGACGCCGACGGCCGGGCCGCGCACGGGCTGGACCACCCGCGCGCCGGGGAACTGGTCCTCGTCGCCGAGCCGGACGCCTGGTTCACCTACTACTACTGGCTCGACGACGCCCGCGCGCCCGACTTCGCCCGGCTGGTGGAGATCCACCGGAAGCCGGGTTACGACCCCGCCGAGCTGTTCTTCGACCCGGCCGGGCCGGGTGCGGCGAAGCGGCGGGCCGCCGTGGCGCTGGCCCGCAAGAAGCTCGGGATGCGCTACCTGATGAGCGTGGTGGGGCTGGACGCCGGCGCCCGGGCGGTGCGCGGGTCGCACGGCCGGCTCCCGGCCGATCCGGCCGACGGGCCGGTGCTGCTCTGCTCCGATCCGTCCGCCGTCCGGGACCGGGTCGCCGCGACCGAGGTCAAGGCACTCCTGCTGGAGCTGGCGGGGCTGGCGCCGCCGGCGATCCCCGGCACGGTCCCGCCGTCGCCGCCGGCCGCGCCGCCCGCCCCGCCGCCGGCCGGGCCGTCCGGGGAGGAGCCGTGACCGCCGTCGTCGCTCCGACCGACACGAGCGGGCTGCGGGCCCGGTTCGACGCCGCGCTCGCCGCCTTCCTCGACCGGCAGGGCCGGGACTGGCCGGACGGCGCGCCCCGGGGCGTCTTCACCGCGCTGCACCGGTTCGTGCTGGCCGGCGGCAAGCGGCTGCGCCCGCTCTTCTGCTACTGGGGATGGCGGGGCGCGGACGGCCCCGACGGCGCCCCGATCGTGACGGCCGCCGCCGCGTTGGAGCTGTTCCACGCGTTCGCGCTGATCCACGACGACATCCTGGACGGCAGCGACCGGCGCCGGGGCGGCCCGTCGGTGCACCGGCTCTTCGCCGACCTGCACGCCCGCTCGTCCTGGCGCGGCGACCCCGAGGCGTACGGGCGCAACACCGCGCTGCTCTGCGGCGACCTCTGCGCCGCCTGGTCCGACCAGATGTTCCACGAGTGCGGCCTGGACGCGGGGCGGGTGCACCGGGGATACGCGGTCTACGCGTTGATGCGCACCGAGGTCATCGCGGGGGAGTACCTGGACCTGGTTTCCGGGGTGGGTGACGGGTCGGTGGCGAGCGCGCTGACGGTTATCCGGATGAAGGCGGCCCGCTACACCGTCACCCGGCCGTTGCAGATCGGGGCGACGCTGGCCGGGGCCGGGCCGGAGCTGCTCGCTGCGCTGGCCGAGTTCGGCGACCCGCTGGGCGACGCGTTCCAACTGCGCGACGACGTGCTGGGGGTCTTCGGCGACCCGACGGTCACCGGCAAGTCGGTCCTGGACGACCTGCGGGAGGGCAAGCCGACGGTGATGATGGCGCTGGCCCGCGGCGCCGCCGACCGGGCGCAGGCCGCGCGGCTGCGGGAGCTGTTCGGCAACCCGGCGCTCGACGGTGACGGCGCCGCCGAGCTGCGGAAGATCATCGAGGGCACCGGGGCCCGCGAGCGGATCGAGGAGATGATCCGGGTACGCGCGGAGGCCGCCCTGGCGGCCCTGGGGTCCACCCCGGTGACCGCCGGGGCCCGTGCCGCCCTGACCACCCTCGCCGCCCAGGCCGTCGACCGTCCCCATTGAGTCGCGGCTCCGTGCGGGCGGCGACTTTTGACGGGACCGACGAAAGTTGGTGCCGAATCGGCGGAAGGTATGGACACATCGATGTCCGCCATTTAATGTCGGGCCATCACGAATCTGTTTCGTCGAGGTGAACCGGCGGCGCGGGAACCCATCGACTGGTGACCTCCGATCGATGGGGTCCACTCCATCCCTCGCAGGTCGCGGCCGGCCGGGCACGGCACCCCGGCGGGCCGACCGCATCCCCCGCTACGGCATCCGGCGCGACGGCGCGCGCCCGCCCTGGCAGTCACTCGTCAGGAAGGGACGGCACACCCATGTCCACCCAGGACGCCCCCACCCCACGGCTCCGACGACGGTTCTCCGCCGCCTCGGCGCTGCTGCTGGCCGCCACCGCCGGCACGGTCGCCCTCGGCGCCGGCCCGGCCACGCTGGGCGGCCCAGGCCCGGCCCAGGCCCACCCCATCGTGGGCACTGACTTCCAGCAGGTCACCCTCGCCAAGGGCGTCGCCGAGGTGGGCGAGCCCATGACGATCGCGGTGCTGCCGGACCGGTCGGTCCTGCACACCGCCCGCAACGGCACCGTCCGGCGTACGGACTCCGCCGGCACCACCTCCGTGATCGGCACGCTGCCGGTCTACACCCACGACGAGGAGGGGTTGCAGGGCGTCGGGGCCGACCCGAACTTCGCCAGCAACCGGCACATCTACCTCTACTACGCGCCGCCGCTGGCCACCCCGGCCGGCGACGCGCCGGCGACCGGCACCGACTTCTCGGCCTGGCAGGGCGTCAACCGCCTCTCCCGGTTCACCCTCAACGCCGACTTCACGATCAACACCGGCAGCAAGGTCGACATCCTCGACGTGCCCGCCGACCGGGGCATCTGCTGCCACGTCGGCGGCGACATCGACTTCGACGCCGCCGGCAACCTCTACCTCTCCACCGGCGACGACACCAACCCGTTCGACTCGGCCGGGTACGCGCCCATCGACGAGCGCACCAACCGCAACCCCGCGTACGACGCGCAGCGCAGCGCGGCCAACACCAACGACCTGCGCGGCAAGATCCTGCGGATCAAGGTGAACGCCAACGGCACGTACTCGATCCCGGCGGGCAACATGTTCGTCGACTCGGACGCGCGGACCCGCCCCGAGATCTACGCCATGGGCTTCCGCAACCCGTTCCGGATGAGCGTGGACCGGGCCACCGGCATCGTCTACGTGGGCGACTACGGCCCGGACGCCGGCACCACCAGCGCCCGGGGGCCGAGCGGGCAGGTGGAGTTCGACCGGGTCACCGGGCCCGGCAACTACGGCTGGCCGTACTGCACCGGCACCAACACCGCCACCGAGACGTACGCCGAGTGGGACTTCGCCGCCGGGACCGGTGGGGCGAAGTACAACTGCTCCGGCGGGCCGACCAACAACTCGTTCCGCAACACCGGCCTGCCCACCCTGCCCGGCGCGAAGCCGGCCTGGATCCGGTACGCCGGCGACGCCGGCACCCCGCCCGAGTTCGGCGGCGGCTCCGAATCGCCGATGGGCGGCCCCGTCTACCGCTACGACGCCGCGCTGAACTCCACCACCAAGTTCCCGCAGTCCTTCGACGGGCAGTTCTTCGCCGGCGAACTCGGCCGGGGCTGGGTCAAGCCGATCCACCTCAACGCCGACGGCAGCCCGGGCGGCATCGACACGTTCCCGTGGAACGGCAAGCAGATCATGGACATGGCGTTCGGGCCCGAGGGCGCGCTCTACATCCTCGACTACGGCACCGGGTACTTCAACGGCGACGCCAACTCGGCGCTCTACCGCTACGACTACATCGCCGGTGGCAACCGGGCGCCGACCGCCGTCGCCGCTGCCGACAAGACCTCCGGCGCGGCTCCGCTGACCGTGAACTTCTCCTCGGCCGGGTCCAGCGACCCGGAGGGCGGGGCGCTCACGTACTCCTGGGCGTTCGGCGACGGCACCAGCTCGACGGCGGCCAACCCCAGCAAGACGTACACCGCCAACGGCACCTACCAGGTCACCCTGACCGTACGCGACCCCCAGGGCGCCACCGGCACGGCGAACGTGCAGATCGGCGTCGGCAACACCGCGCCCACGGTCACCATCACCAGCCCGGCCAACGGCAAGCTGTTCAGCTACGGCGACACCGTGCCGTTCAGCATCACGGTGACCGACCCCGAGGACCCCGCCATCGACTGCGCCAAGGTCAAGATGACGTACGTGCTGGGCCACGACAACCACGGTCACCAGATCACCTCGAAGAACGGCTGCTCCGGCTCGATCACCATCCCCGTCGACGGTGAACACGACGACGCGGCGAACATCTTCGCCGTCTTCGACGCCGAGTACACCGACGCGGGCGGGCTGACCACGCACAAGCAGCACACCCTCCAGCCCCGCAAGCGCCAGGCGGAGCACTTCAAGACCTCCTCCGGCGTCGGCACCTTCGACAAGGGCACCGCCGAGGGCGGCAGGACCGTCGGCGACATCAACAACGGCGACTGGATCGCGTTCGAGCCGTACCGGATCGACAACGCGACCTCGTTCAGCGCCCGGGTCTCCTCGGCCGGCGCCGGCGGCACCCTCCAGGTGCGGGTCGGCTCGCCCACGGGCACCGTGCTCGGCTCCGCGACCGTGCCGGTCACCGGCGCCTGGGACACGTTCACCACGGTCAGCGGCAGCATCTCCGGGGCGCCGGCCAGCACCGGCACGCTCTACCTCACGTTCGCCGGCACGGGCACCGGCGCGCTCTACGACGTGGACACGTTCGCCTTCACCACCGGCTCGACGGGGGTCCGCACCGGCCCGGTCGTCGGGCTCGGCGGCAAGTGCCTGGACGTACGCAACGCGGCCACCGCCGACGGCACCCAGATCCAGATCTACGGCTGCAACGGCAGCGCCGCGCAGACGTGGACGGTGACGCCGAACTCGACGGTGAAGGCGCTGGGCAAGTGCCTGGACATCTCCGGCGGCGGGTCCGCCGACGGCACGAAGATCCAGCTGTACGGCTGCAACGGCACCGGCGCGCAGAACTGGTCGGCCCAGGCGGACGGGACGCTGAAGAACCCGCAGACCGGCAAGTGCCTGGACGTCTCGGGCAACACCCCGGCCGACGGGCAGGCCGTGCACCTGTGGACCTGCCACACCGGCGCCAACCAGAAGTGGACCCTGCCCTGACCTGAGGCGGGGAGGGGCACGACGCCCCTCCCCGCCCCGGCAGGCCCTTGACAGCCCCGGCATTGGAGAGCGACATGCGCAGACTCCTCCGACCCCTCCTCGGCGCGGCCACCGCCGTCCTCGCCGTCCTCGCCTGCACCACCCCGGCCACGCCGGCCAGCGCCGCCGACGCCCCGTACGACGTGCTCGTCTTCTCGAAGACCGCCGGCTTCCGGCACGACTCCATCGCGGTCGGCACCCAGGCGATCCGCGACCTCGGCGCGGCCAACAACTTCACCGTCACCGCCACCGAGGACGCCGCCCAGTTCACGACCGCCAACCTGTCCCGCTTCGAGGCGGTGGTCTTCCTCAACACCACCGGCGACGTGCTCGACGGCACGCAGCAGAGCGCCTTCGAGTCGTACATCGGCGCCGGCGGCGGGTACGTCGGCGTGCACGCCGCCGCCGACACCGAGTACGGCTGGTCCTTCTACGGCAACCTGGTCGGGGCGTACTTCGCCTCGCACCCGGCCATCCAGCAGGCCAACGTGAAGGCGGAGAACCGGGCGCACCCGGCGACCGCGCACCTGCCGCAGACCTGGCCCCGCACCGATGAGTGGTACAACTACCAGACCAACGCCCGCTCCACGGCCCGGGTGCTGGCCACCCTCGACGAGTCCTCCTACACGGGCGGCTCGATGGGCGCCGACCACCCGCACTCCTGGTGCAAGACCTACAGCGGCGGCCGGTCCTTCTACACGGGCGGCGGGCACACCCAGGCGTCGTACGCCGAGCCGGCCTTCCGCGCCCACCTGCTCGGCGGCATCCGGTACGCGGCCGGCCGGGCCAAGGCCGACTGCCGGCCCGAGACCGGCTACACGCCGCTCTACAACGGCTCCACCACCGGCTGGTCGCAGGCCGGGCCGGGCAGCTTCAGCAACGCCGACGCCACCCTCACCTCGGTCGGCGGGATGGGCCTCTACTGGTACAGCGCGAAGCAGTTCACCAACTACTCCCTGAAGCTGGACTGGCGGCTCGCCGGCGACGACAACTCCGGCGTCTTCATCGGCTTTCCGCCGTCGAGCGACCCCTGGTCGGCGGTGAACAACGGCTACGAGGTGCAGATCGACGCCACCGACGCGGCCGACCGCACGACCGGCGCCGTCTACACCTTCAAGTCCGCCGACATCGCCGCCCGGGACGCGGCGCTGAACCCGCCGGGGGAGTGGAACACCTACGAGCTGTTGGTCGAGGGGGAGCGCCTCCAGGTCTTCCTGAACGGCGTGAAGATCAACGACTTCACCAACACCGACCCGGTCCGCTCGCTCGCCGGCCACATCGGGCTGCAGAACCACGGCACCGGCGACGATGCCTCGTTCCGCAACATCCGGATCAAGGAACTGGGCGTCAACCCGCCGGTCGGGAACACCGTCCAGGCCGAGGCGTTCAGCTCGGCCTCCGGGGTCGCGCCGTTCACCAAGGCCGGCGCGAACGGCGGGCAGACCCTCGGGAACATCGATCCGGGCGACTGGGCCGCGTACGCCGGGATCGACCTGACCGGCACGACGTCGCTGCGGGCGCGGGTGGTCTCCGGCGGGCCGGGCGGCACCATTCAGGTGCGTACCGGCTCCACGACCGGCACCGTCCTCGGCTCGGTCGCCGTGCCGAACACCGGCGGCTGGAACACCTTCGCCGACGTCACGGCCGCCCTCTCCGGTGTGCCGTCCGGCACCGGCACGCTCTACCTGACCTTCACCGGCTCGGGCACGGGGCTCTTCGACGTGGACGACTTCACCCTGGTCAGGTCCGGCGGCAGCGGCGGCGTCGGCCCGATCCGCGGCCTGGGCGGCAAGTGCCTGGACGTGCGCAACGGTGCCACGGCCGACGGCACCCAGATCCAGATCTACGGCTGCAACGGCTCCACGGCGCAGACGTGGACGGTGACGCCGAACTCGACGGTGAAGGCGTTGGGCAAGTGCCTGGACATCTCCGGCGGCGCGTCGGCCGACGGCACGAAGATCCAGCTGTGGACGTGCAACGGCACCGGCGCCCAGAACTGGTCGGCCCAGGCGGACGGGACGCTGAAGAACCCGCAGACCGGCAAGTGCCTGGACGTCTCGGGCAACACCCCGGCCGACGGCCAGGCCGTGCACCTGTGGACCTGCCACACCGGCGCCAACCAGAAGTGGACCCTGCCTTGATCCGCTGACCCTCCCGTTCCTCCCCCGCGATCCCGCGGTCCGCGCCCGGCACGGTGTGCCCACCGGGGACGGAGAGCCGCAGGATCGCGGGGAGGGGCGGGGGCTTTCGTGGGGGGCCCGGCGGCTCTAGAGTGGGGGCGGCGACCGTGGCGGTTGCCGGTGACCGGCGGGAGGCGCAACCCGGCGGGTCCAGGTGCACGCCCGCACCCACCGGTGTCCCGCCGTGGCCCGCCGCCGTACCGGCCCGGCCGGTCACCCTCGCCCCGGTCACGCACCCACGGAATCCCCCATCAGCACAGGGGAGAAGCACCATGGCGCGACCCATCACGCTCTTCACCGGCCAGTGGGCCGATCTTCCGTTCGACGAGGTCTGCCGCCTCGCCTCCGAGTGGGGCTACGACGGGCTGGAGATCGCCTGCTGGGGCGACCACTTCGAGGTCGACAGGGCCCTCGCGGACGACTCGTACGTCGAGCGGAAGCGCGAGACCCTGGCGAAGCACAACCTGAAGGTCTTCGCGATCTCCAACCACCTGGTCGGCCAGGCCGTCTGCGACCACCCGATCGACGAGCGGCACCAGGGCATCCTGCCCGCCCGGATCTGGGGCGACGGCGAGCCCGAGGGCGTACGCCGCCGCGCCGCCGAGGAGATCAAGGACACCGCCCGGGCGGCGGCGAAGCTCGGGGTGGACACCGTCGTCGGCTTCACCGGCTCGTCGATCTGGCACACGCTGGCGATGTTCCCGCCGGTGCCGCCGTCGATGATCGAGCGCGGCTACCAGGACTTCGCCGACCGGTGGAACCCGATCCTGGACGTCTTCGACGAGGTGGGCGTGCGCTTCGCCCACGAGGTGCACCCGAGCGAGATCGCGTACGACTACTGGACGACGAAGCGGGCGCTGGAGGCGGTCGGGCACCGGCCCGCGTTCGGGCTGAACTGGGACCCGTCGCACTTCGTCTGGCAGGAGCTGGACCCGGTGAACTTCATCTTCGACTTCGCCGACCGGATCTACCACGTCGACTGCAAGGACGCGAAGGTGCGCACCGGCGACGGGCGGCGGGGCCGGCTCGCCTCGCACCTGCCGTGGGCGGACATGCGGCGCGGCTGGGACTTCGTCTCCACCGGCCACGGTGACGTGCCCTGGGAGGACTGCTTCCGGGCCCTGAACGCGATCGGCTACGCCGGCCCGATCTCGATCGAGTGGGAGGACGCCGGGATGGACCGCCTCGTCGGCGCCCCGGAGGCGTTGCAGTTCGTCCGCCGGCTCGCCTTCGACGCCCCGGCCGCGGCCTTCGACGCCGCGTTCACCAGCAAGGACTGACCGCCCCGGGGTCGCACCCGAGCGGGCCGGCGTCGGGGCCCGCACACGAACGGGCCGGTCGCCCGGAGGCGACCGGCCCGTCCGAAGGTGCGATCAGAGGGTGCTGCCATTGGTGCCCGAGCTGGACGGCTTGCTACGGGGCGTGGCGGTGGTCGACGTCGACCCGGAGGTCGGGGTCGTGCTCGACGACCCGGTGGAGCTCTTCGCACCGACCGTGGCCGGCGTGCCGGCGAACGCGTCGTCGGCGGCGGTCAGCTCCTGCTTGTGGCCGTTGCTGCCGAGCTTCTCGCCCAGCTTCGACTGGCCGAGCTTGTCCTTACCCTCGCTGTAGAGGCGGGTCGCCTGGGCCTGCGCGACACCGGCCGCCTCCTGGACGGTCGGGTGGTCGAGCACCTTGCGGCCCCGGATCACCAGCTCCTCGTACTTCTCCCGACCGGCACGGGCGCCCAGGACGAATCCCGCAGCCAGCCCGCCAAGGAACATCATCTTTCCGCGCATGGCGGCTCCTTCCGTACCTGACGCGCCGTCGACCGACGGTTACCCCGCCGGAGGCGACCAAATCGCGCCTGCCTTCTCTGTCTGCAGCTAACTACCCATCCTGCTCTCCGCTCATACCTCCTTGTGCCCGGATGACGATTTGTCCGGGTTTATTGTCGTGTGCGCGGGCGCCGATCGAAGCGGTAACCCCCTGGACCAACACCCCCCGGAATCCTGTACTCTTGTCCCGTCCGCACGGCGCAGCGAGATCGGCGCCGGACGACGCAACGGTCCCCCGTAGCTCAATTGGCAGAGCAGCCGGCTGTTAACCGGCAGGTTTTTGGTTCGAGTCCAAACGGGGGAGCTTCCACCAGACGCCCGTCGGCTACGCCGGCGGGCGTTCGCCGTTCCCGCCCCGTGTCGGCCGGCCGTCGCGCGCGCCTGCCGGCCGTCGCCCGGGCCCGTCGTGGCGGGGATCGTGCCCGCCCGGTGCGGGACGACCTGTTTCGCCCACTCCCGGGCCGCGCGCCCGGCAGGATGGTCGCTGTCGACTTGGACTCCCGCTGCGTCGATTCATGCGTCGATTCGTGGTAGGTGAGTGGCCGGGCCGGCTGTCCCGGACGGACGGAGAGCGGGAGGTGCGCGATGCTCGCCGAGACCGATGTCGTCGTGGTCGGTGGCGGCCTGGCCGGGCTCGCCGCGGCCCGGCGGCTGCACCGCGCGGGCGTGCCGTGGCGGCTGCTGGAGGCCGGCGGCCGGCTCGGCGGCCGGGTCGCCACCGACGCCGTCGACGGCTACCTGCTGGACCGGGGCTTCCAGGTGCTCAACACCGCGTACCCCCGGATCGGCGCCCTGCTCGACGTCGACCGGCTGCGCCTCGGACACCTCACCTCCGGCGTGCTGGTGCGCCGGGGCGACCGGCTGGCCCGCCTGGTGAACCCGCTGCGCGAACCCACCGGCGCGCCCGGCACCGCGCTGGCCGGCGTGGGCTCCCTGCTCGACCGGCTACGGTTCGCCGCGCTCGCCACGGGCTGCGCCACCCTGCCGAAGGAGCGGCTGCTCGCCGCCCCGGAGACCACCACCGAGGCGGCGCTGCGCCGCGCCGGCCTCTCCGACACGATCATCGAGGAACTGCTGCGGCCGTTCCTGTCCGGGGTCCTCGTCGACCGCGAGCTGGAGACCTCCAGCCACGTGCTCGCGATGGTGCTGCGCTCCTTCGCCCGGGGCCGGATCGGCCTGCCCGCCGAGGGGATGGGCGCGCTGCCCCGCGCCGTCGCCGACCCGCTCCCGGCGGCGCTGATCGACCTGGACACCCCGGTCGCCGAGGTCGCGCCCGGCCGGGTCCGCACCCAGGCCGGTGACCTCCGCTGCCGCGCCGTCGTGGTCGCCGTGGACCCGCCGGCGGCGGCCACGCTGCTGCCAGGTCTGCCGGCGGTACGCACGCACGCACGCCTACACGACCTACTACCACAGCGCGCCGGAGCTGCCACTGGACGAGCCGATCCTGCTCCTCGACGGCGACCGGCGCGAGATCGTCGCCAACACGGTGGTGGTCAGCAGGGCCGCGCCCACGTACGCGCCGGCCGGTCGGCACCTGGTCGCCACCTCGGTGGTCGGCCCGTCGGCCCCGCCCGAGCCGACGGTGCGGGCGGAACTCACCCGCCTCTATGGCCGGTCCACGGCGGACTGGACCCACCTGACCACGGTGTCCATCCCCGACGCGCTGCCCGCCGCGCCCCCGCCGCAGGGGCGGCTGCGCAAGCCGGTGGCGCTGGGGGAGGGCCTGTTCGTGGCCGGGGACCACCGGGACAGCCCCTCCATCCAGGGTGCCCTCGCCAGCGGCTGGCGGGCCGCCGGGGCCGTCCTGTCGGAGCTGCGTACCGGCTGAACGGAGGGTCACGCCCCGTTGAAGATCACTTATGCTCCTCGCCATGCCCGCACCCCTTCCGCCGCCTGACTTCGACGCCGCGGCGGCGTACCCCCAGGTCGGTCAGGTGCGCGCGGCCCTCGCGGCGCGCGACTGGCCGGCCCTGCGCGCGCTCGTGAACGGGCAGGACCCGCACGGCCGGACCTTCCTCGTCGGCGAGGTCGGCGAGGCCGAGGACATCGAGGGATTCCTCCGTGAGGTGCTGGCGCAGCGGCCCGACGACGCGCTCGCCGGCGCCCTGCTGGGGTCGCACCTGATCCGCGCCGGCTGGCGGATCCGTTCGTCCTACCGCGCCCAGCACGTGAGCCGGGAGCAGTTCGCCCAGTTCCACGCCCACCTGCGGCGCGCCGAACAGGTGCTGATCGACGTCACCGCCCGGCACCCGGACGACGCGGCGGCCTGGACGCAGCGGATCACCAACGCGCGCGGACTGGAGCTCGGCCAGGCGGAGGCCCGCCGCCGCTACGACCAGCTCGCCAAGCACCACCCGCACCACCTGCCGGCCCAGGCCTCGCTGCTGCAACAGTTCTGTCCCAAGTGGAGTGGAACCTGGGAGCGGGCGCACGGCTTCGCCCGGGAGTGCGCCGACGCCGCCCCGCCCGGCGCCCCGAACGCGGTGCTGGTGGTCGAGGCCCACCTGGAGGAGGCGCTCGACCACGACGACCTCCGCGAGGCGAGCGCCCACCTGCGCGGCGCGCACGTGCAGCGCGAGATCCACCAGGCGGCGCAGCAGTCGGTCTGGCACCCCGAGTTCCGCAACGACTGGGGCTGGGTCTGGGTGCGCAGCGTCTTCGCGATGGCCTTCTGCCTGATGGACGAGTACCCGGCGGCGGCGCAGCAGTTCGCGGCGATGGGGCCGCTCGGCGACGAGGCGTCGTTCGGCTACATCGACGGCGACTCGACCACGCAGTTCCAGCGGTTCCGCGACAAGGCGTACGCGAAGGGTGGGCGGTCATGATCCAGGAACTGGACGTGGACGGGGTGCCCACGCTGCTCGCCCCCACCGGCGGGCCGATGCGCGCCGGGCTGACCTTCCGGGTCGGCACCGCCGACGAGACGCTCGCCCGCAGCGGCATCACCCACCTGCTGGAACACCTCGCCCTGGCCCCCCTCGGGCTGGCCGACTACCACGTCAACGGCGCCACCGCGCCGGTGTTCACCACGTTCCACATGCAGGGCTCCGCGCAGGACATCGCCACCTTCCTCAGCTCGGTCTGCGCCAACCTGACCGAGCTGCCGACCGGCCGCCTCGACGTGGAGAAGGAGATCCTGCGCACCGAGGACAGCAGCCGGGGCACGGCCGCCGTCGACGACATCCCGCTGTGGCGCCACGGCGCCCGCGACTTCGGCATCACCAGCTACCCGGAGTGGGGGCTCTCCGCGCTCACCGCCGACGACCTGCGGCAGTGGGCGGCCCGCTGGTTCACCCGGGAGAACGCGGTGCTCTGGATCGCCGGGAAGGCCGTCCCCGCCGGGCTGCGCCTGACGCTGCCTCAGGGCGTACGGCAGCCGGTGCCGGCGGCGTCGTCGGCGCTGCCGCAGACCCCCGCGTACTTCGTCGGCGGCTCGCGGGCCGTGGTGCTGGACGCCGTCGTGCGGCGCCGGACCGCCGCGAGCGTCTTCGCCGGGGTGCTGGAGCGCGAGCTGTACCGGGCGCTGCGCCAGGACGCCGGGCTCTCCTACCAGACGACGGCGGGCTACGAGCCGCGCGGCGACGGCCACGCGACGCTGCGGGCGCTGGCCGACGCGCTGCCGGAGAAGCAGGACGCCGTGCTCGGCGGCTTCGTCGACACGCTCGCCAAGCTCCGGGTCGGCCGGATCGAACAGGCCGACCTCGACGCCGTCGTGGCGAAGCGGCAGGACTTCCTCGGCACCGCCGAGGTGGACGCGGCGCGGCTGCCCTCGTACGCCTTCAACGTGCTCACCGGGGAGCGCAACCTCACGGTCGACGAGCACCGCGCCGAGCTGAAGGACGTCAGTACGGACGACGTGCACGAGGTGGCCCGCGAGGCGCTGGCCGGGGCGCTGCTGATGGTGCCCGAGGGACACCGGGCCGACTGGGCCGGCTTCGTCGCAGCGCCCACCCGCTCGGCCGACACGGTCGCCGGCACCCCCTACCGGGAGAAGGAAGGCGACGGCGAGCTGCACGTCGGCGTGGACGGGGTGAGCTGGCTCGGCCGCGGCGGCCCGCTCACCGTGCGGTACGCCGAATGCGCCCTCATGCTCACCTGGCCCGACGGCGCCCGGCAGCTCATCGGCGACGACGCCATCTCGATGCGGATCGAACCGACCATGTTCGACCTGCACCCCGGGGCGATCCGGGTGATCGACTCCCAGGTGCCGGCCGACCGGCAGGTGGCCATGCCGGCCCGCGATCCGGACCGCATCCCGCAGCCGCAGGCCGCTGCCGGCATCGAACGGCGGGAGCCGGCGAAGCGCTCCTGGTGGGAGATCCCGCTGATGGTCGTCAGCGGCCTCGCCGCGCTGGCGATCGGCGGGGGGACCTTCCTGCTCACCCTCGGCATGTTCATCACCGAGACGGCCGAGAGCGACGAGGGCTGGCTGTGGGGCGTCATCGCGGTGGGATGGCTGCTCACTGTTATCCTCGCGTTGCCCATCGTGCTGCTACGCCGGCGACGCCGATGAGCGACGGCGCCGGTTCGTGCTGGCCGGTGATCCACCGGGCGGGATAAGATCCGGCGCGGTAATGGGGCGGTAGCTCAGCCGGTTAGAGCAGGGGACTCATAATCCCTCGGTCGCGGGTTCGAGTCCCGCCCGCCCCACCAGCACAAACGCTAGATCAGCGATCTTTCCGTGGGGCTACTCGTGGTGCGAGCGAGCTACGGTCGTCCCCATGGGGACATCGACCGGGCGCGCGAAGCGCCAGCGAGGCGAGATCGAAGAGCTGCCCAGCGGTTCACTGAGGGTGAAGGTCTACGCGGGCATCGACCCCATCACCAAGAAGCGGCACTACCTGACCGAGACCATCCCGCCCGGCCCGACCGCCCGGAAGGAAGCCGAGAAGGCGCGTACGCGCTTCCTCGCCCAGGTGGATGACCGGCGCAACCCGCGCACCCGCGCCACCGTCGACCAGCTGCTTGACCGGTGGTTGGAAGTGCTCGACGTGGAGACGTCGACCCGGCAGGGGTACGTCAAGAAGCTGAACAAGCACGTCCGGCCGCTGCTGGGCAAGCTGCCGGTGGGCAGGCTGGACGCCGAGACGCTGGAGTCGTTCTACGCGGTGCTGCGGAAGTGTCGGGACCACTGTGGAGGCGCACGGAAGGCCATCGAGCACCGCAAGGCAGGGCCGCACGACTGCACCGACAAATGCCGGCCGCATGAGTGCAAGCCGCTCGCTCCCGCGTCGATCCGGCAGATTCACTGGATTCTGTCCGGGGCGCTGAACCGGGCAGTCCGGTGGCGGTGGATCGCGGTCAACCCGGCAGACCAAGCGGAGAAGCCCGGGATGCCTCAGCCCAACCCGCACCCGCCAACGGCGCCGGAAGCGGCTCGACTGGTCACTCAGGCGTGGAAGGACCCCGACTGGGGCGCGTTCGTGTGGGTGGCCATGACGACAGGGGCGCGACGGAGTGAACTGTGCGCGCTGCGGTGGTCCGCCGTCGACCTGGGCGCCGCCGTGCTGACCCTGCGGACTGCCCTGTACATGGACGACGCGGGGAAGCTGCGGGAGAAGGACACCAAAACGCATCAGCAGCGGCGTGTAGCCCTGGACGCTGAGACGGTGGAGGTGCTGCGCGACCAGCTGGCGCGCAGCGAGGAACGCGCGTTGGCCCTCGGGTTGTCACTGTCCGGCGACGGTTACGTGTTCTCGCCGGACCCGGATGGCGGTACGCCGCTCGTGCCAGACACGGCCACCCAGCGATTCAGCCGGATGGCTGCTCGACTCGGCATCACCACGAACTTGCACGCACTACGGCACTACTCGGCGACGGAGTTGATCGCGGCTGGTGTTGACGTCCGAACAGTCGCCGGCCGGCTTGGGCATGGAGGAGGCGGTGCTACGACCCTCCGTGTCTATGCCGCTTGGCTCTCTGAGTCTGACCAGAGGGCGGCAGCGACGCTCGTAGCCCGAATGCCAGCCCGCCCGGCTAAGTGAATAGCCTTCATATTGTCCGAAACCTGTCACCGAGCGAGCGGGCCATGAGTTTGGCCTGCGAAAGGGGGTAGCGTGAGCGAAACTCACCCCTCTACAGTGGCTGGTGGTAATTAGTGGCTCAACGCACGGTGCGCTTCTACCAAATCTTGAATTCAGCCAAGGAGCGCTTCCCGAACAAGCTTCCGTTCAGTGACCTGCTGGACGCTGTCGCGGAGCTTCCGGACGAAGAAGCATATGTTTCTGTAGCAAGAATGGAGCTTCTGGGGTCGTCGTATAACCCCTCCCCTTCTGGGGCTACTCCCGCTGTTCCGTTGATTACGCTAGATAGAATCACTCGTGACGTCTCTCTCCGTATCGAACGTCGTCGGAACTATCGCCCACTGGTCCTCGGTGACGATGAGACTTTGGCAGAGCCGGCTTTTTATTCGGTCTTCGAAGATAATGTCCTTGCTGTAATGCGGAACTCGGGCTCGGCTCCGGGTACTGCATCGTTCCGCGATTACGTCAATAAGCTTGAGTTGATCGAGGGCGGAATCGAAGTGGTGCCGCTGGCGGATCGAAACACCCTTCGCGCTTTGGCTGACATCGGCACGCTGACCAAGTTTACGCTCGCCGTGGGGCCGGATGTAAATGCTGAGGTTTTTGGTGTTGACAGTTCCGTAACCGGATTTATCAGGCATGCCCGACAACGGCTTGGGTATGTTGCTATCGAGGTGTCGGTTGCAATTGCGCCGAAGGGGCAGAATGATGCTGCTGAGATTGCATATCATGACATTGAGTCGCTTGCCACGTCTGATGCTATTGGCTTCGTAGATAAGGCCGAAATTCGTTACAGGAGGATGCAGGACGGCAAGTCAAAGACGTATGATCTTCTTCAAGAGGCGGTAGCTCAGTCTGTTGATGTCGAACTGGATCAAGGTAAGTCGCAGCCTGAGATGATGTCTGCGGCGCGGGCGATAGCTGCTGCCTACGATGACCTATATGACGACATTCGGTCGGCAATCAACTCCACCTCGACCGTCAACTCGACGGCGTTGTCGTAGGGTCAGCGTAAGGTCTAGCCCATGCTGAGCCGAGTGTGGGACCGGTTGGTTCTATGGTGGTGGCTTGACCACCTCGTAGTCGTGACGCTTGTCGTGTTCCTAGCACTCAAGGTTGCACCTGGCTCAGGGCTTGATGCCCTCGGTCGTCTCAATCTTGCCGATAGGCGCAACGTATATACGGATCTACTCCAGTTGACCGCGCTTTTTGCTGGTTTTGGTGGAGTAATTTTTACGATCTTTATCGGCCTTCGAAGCGCTAAAGTAATTATGGCCCGATCCCAGTTCGGAACCAGGTTGCTGCAGGTGTGGTTAGCGGCTCTTATAACGCCATGGGTCAGCGCCTTTTCTATGGTTCTAGCGAAGATGCTCGATCGTGGGGGAAAGGGTTCGGTAAACGAAGCCCGATGGCTTGTCGTGGGTGCAACCGTTCTTGTGGCCTTCCAATTACTGCGGATTGTATGGGTCTTTTATCAGATCGCGCACATCGAGATGGCCCCCGCAGCGGAGCCGGCAATACCACAAGCGCAGGAGCCAGCGGTGGTCAAGAGGCGTCACGCTAGGCGGGAGGCGTCAGATATCGGGTCTTAGTGTGCAGCGGCAAGGCAGGCGCTGAGAGGGGTGGAAGATGGCGTGGCATTTGACTGTGGATGCCATTGCAAGAGGCGTGAGCTATTGGATGGATTTCGCTGCGGAGGATGGATAACATACCCCAATGGCAACGTTGAGTGCATGGGTCCGTGATCTGAAGGCGGCGACGTTTGAAGAGCCTCCTCCCGTCGCCGACTTAACCCGTCGAGTGCTAGTTCCCGGTTTTTGGGCATTGGATTGCGAAGGCCTAATCGAACTCCAGGCGTTGGGAAGAGTCATCCGCCTTGGGATGCCGCCGGAAGCTGCAAGCGCAATTCGGTGGATGGAGAGAAAGCGTGATGGGGCGACTCTCGACGACTTTGAGATGGCGTTGGGTGCCGGCCTCACGCTGGCCTCCGATCGCAGGATTGAGGTACTAAGTGAGCAGAGCTTCCGCGTTGACGGGCAGGACGATCTGCACTTCCTTCCACTGCCTGCCTTGAGTGACAAACGTTTGGTTTCGCCTACTTCGGTTGACACGGTAATCCCTGCTTTTCGCGAAATCCTGTCGCAACTCGGAGGGCTTTCCGCGGAAGCGGAAGGTGTGCTCAACTCAGCGATTAGCTTGCACTATGGAGCGGTGCTTCTGTTCGACCGGGATTTGGCTGCCGCCTACACGCTGGTGATCGCCGGCATCGAAGCGCTCTCGCGCCAGTTCGGCTCGCCTCCAACTGCGTGGGAGGACTGGGAGCAGGCGGTTAGCTGGGAAAAGTTTGCTAAGAGGCAGGGCCTGACGGACGTGCAGTACTCCGCTCTGAAATCGAAGCTGATGCGCGATAAGCAACTCAAGCTCTCCCAAACCTTTATCAACTATGCTGTGGAACGAATGCCAGTGTCTTTTAAGTCGCTGTCGTGGCGTGAATACACATACGGGGTGGATGCCGGGAGTGGGCAGTGGATTCAGGGGTCCTGGAGTGACGAGAAAGTGATGGGTGATTACCTGCCGGCAGGGCGTGATCAGCTCATCGATGCGCTTAAAGTAAGTTATATGGCTCGGTCGGGCTTCGTGCATTCCGGAGCAAGAGCCGTAAGCTTTTTGGATGATCTTTTTGGGCAGATCCCTGGAAGTGCCGACGGCAGTCGTCCGCTGCCCTTCTTTGTCATGCGGTCCTTGCTTGCCGAATTGATTAGAGTTGAGCTTAAGGCTAATAGTTCTGGGTCTGAATTGCCGGACGTGACTCTTTTGCACGATGCAACACCGGCTGCGGAGTAGCCCGGTCCCCTTGAGGGTGGAGAGCGCGTATCCTCGATCGGGTGGAGCTAGCACATCAGGCACGGAGTGTTGCAGAGGGCTACCTGCGAGAGCCTCTACCTCGAAGATGGCGACATGTCCAGGCGGTTGCCAACAAGGCCGAGTGCCTTGCTGAGTTCGTGGCGCCGGATGAGAAGACGTTGCTTGTCGCCGCTGCCTGGCTGCACGACGTCGGGTATGCCCCGGCTCTGATCGAGTCGGGGCTGCACGCGCTTGACGGTGCTCGGTGGCTGCGCGATAACGGTTTCGATAGTCGACTCGCGGGTCTTGTCGCGTGTCACTCTTGCGCAATCTTCGAAGCGGAGGAACGGGGGCTAGCGAGCGAACTGTCCATGGAGTTTATCGACGAAGAGTCTCCGATCCGAGACGCGCTATGGTACGCCGACATGACCACCGGCCCAGATGGGCAAGATATGACCGTTCCGGAGCGCTTAGCCGAGGTTCGAACCCGCTACGGGCCGGATCACCTGGTGACCCGTTTCTGGGCGCGCGCCGAGCCAACTCTCATGGTTGCCGTTCGGCGCACCGAGGATCGACTATCCGCCGTAAGACCTCACCCAATGTAGGGCTCCCGCCGCCGTTCGTATCCGTGGTCGATGCGGAGTCTCATTGATGGGTGGATCGGCAGGGCGTCCAAGTCTCCTCTGTTAACCCATCGCACGCTAGAAGATTCGCTGCTTGCCGTCGGCTTGCCGCTGATGTATCGACCACGGAAGCAAATCGAAAACTGTTGTCTAACCTCGCCGTCGCTATACGACATGACGTGCTTTGGGTCGGTATAGATTCCGACAATGCCGGTCACCTCAACGTCAATCCCGGATTCCTCCTTGGTCTCGCGAACGGCCGTCTGTGCGATGTATTCACCGAAATCCTGCGCGCCGCCTGGGATGGCCCAGAGCCCATTGTCCGTTCGACGGATGAGTAGCACCCGGTCCTGCGCGTCGAGGACGAACACCGTCACCGCCGGGACGATGCTGTTCGGCTTCGGCGCTTGCGGGTCGTTGTAGTACTCGGTTCTTGCCATGCCGTCAGCCTGCCACCGCTGGCTCCCACACGGGCACTGAGGTTTCCCACACCCGATCGAAGCTGTCTGCGTACGTGTCGAAGAGATCGCCGCCGGCGAGCCGCCGTAGATGCATGACGGGCGTGTGTGCCGCGGGGAAGCCGAAGACGTGCGAGTTGACGAGTATCTCGTCATCGAACCGAAAGATGGAGTTGTAGAGCGTCGTCCGGTGGAAGTGCACCGTCACGCCCTGGACGTCGCGTAGGCGCTGGTAGAAGGCGAGCACGTTCCGTACCTTGCCGCCCATCGCGTCGCCGATCCCTTCCTCAGCGCCTCGCTGCGCGACCTCGGGGCTGTCCGGGTCGCCAAGCAGGATCTCGACTCGGGTGCCGGCCGCAGCCTTTGCCTTGAGCGTGGCGACCAGCTGCGGTTGCTGCTCGGGCAGGAACAGTCCTGCGTAGACGAGGATGCCGATCCGGTCCTGTGCCTGTGAGATCAGTCGTCGCCAGAGGTCATCCGGTACGGCCGCCCTGCGCGGGTAGACCTGTACCACCTCGGATTCCGCCACGCGGTTGGCGCGTTCCTGTGGCATGGCATTCGGCCAGAGGTACGACTCGCTCTCCCTGACCAGCGCGGCGATCGCGTGCCGGTAGCGCGGGTATGGCGCTCGGCCCTGCGTGATCCAACGCTCCACAGTCTTCGGATCGACTCCGACATGCTCGGCAATCGCCGTCGGCGTGAAGCCCTTGCGCAGCATCGCGTCACGTAGCCGGTCGTTCGGCACTGTCGCCTCCAAGGGACGAGTAGGGACGACTGCAAACTACCAAGGACGTCCCTAGTCGTCCAGCCATGTGGTGAAGGTGTCACCCCTCGTGATCGGAAGCTATTTGCACCCCGATCGATGAAGCGGAAGGACACCGATGAAGACCGATCGACCTGCTGGCCACCCCCAGCGGTTCTACACCGTCGCGGAAGCGGCTCAACTGCTGCGTACCTGCGACATGACGCTCTACCGGTCGATTCGTGCGGGTGAGTTCCCGGCGATCCGCATTCGCGGCCGGTACGTCGTCCCCGCGAAGGCCATCGACGCGATCGAGGCGGGCGCCCTCACCAACGGCCTGGTCGACGTGGCCGACTACTGCACTCGGAGCGTGGCGTGATGACGAGCTATGACGGTGAGCCCAGCGCGACGGAACTCGGTGAGGTTGAGCAGGAGTTGCCGCTGATCGAGGCCGAGGTTCTGTTGCTCGACGCGCAGATCGTCGTGCTGACCAGCGACGCCGGTCCGACCGAGTTGGACTGGCAGCGGCTTCGTCGGGCGCAGCGCCGGGTGCTGCGTGAGGCGCGTGCCCTGCTCGCCGTTCGCTCGGCCGACGGCCGGGCCGCGTAGGCGGGTAGCGCCATGAGCCGTCGCTACCCGATTCCCCGCCCCGCTGACGACCCCCGCTTCACGTTCGGTCTGGCGCTGGACGTGGCCCAGGTGCTCGCCGCGCACGGCTACCCGTCGATGGCGGAGCCGTACGACGGGTGCGGGGCGGACCTGGTGGACCTGCAACAAGCCCTGTTCTCGCTCATCTACGGCACCGACGTATCGGAGGGACACCTGTCATGACCGCCCCCACGCTGTCGGCCTTCCCTCGGCCGGTCGAAGACCTGATCCCCGCCGCCCGCGACCTGGCCGACCAGCTCGGCGAGATCCCGTCGCGCAACCGCATCAAGAAGGAGCTGCGGGTGGGTGGTCCGAAGGCTGACGCGATCCTCGCCGCGCTGACCCGGAATGACACCCCAACGGCTACCACCGAGCCCACCAGCGACCCGGCCGGCAGGGTCCCGGACCCAACTGACCCGGTCTTGGCACCGGACCTGCCGCCGGCCAGGGACGGCATCCCGCCGGTCGTGTCGGAGCAGGCAGCACCCGTCGCAGACCTGGGCACCAACATCACGACCGATGCGCTCCCGGACGACTCAACGGACAGCCGGCGGGCGGTGGTGTGGCCGGTGGTGCTGCTGGCCCTGCCCGCGTTCGTGGCGATCTGGTCCGGGTGGGTCGGGCTCGGCGGACTCACCGGGTTCGGCGTGGTGCACCCGCTGCCGGGTATCTGGGACAGCTTCTCCATCAACTCCGCGATCACCCTGCCGATCGGAGTCGAGACCTACGGCGCGTACGCCCTGTACGTGTGGCTGTCCGGCAGGGTGCCCGCCCCGGCCCGCCGGTTCGCCAAGTGGTCCGCCCTCGGCTCCCTCGCCGTCGGCGCGCTCGGCCAGATCGCCTACCACCTCTTGGAAGCCGCCGGAGTCACCTCGGCCCCGTGGTGGATCACCACCGCCGTCGCCTGCCTCCCGGTCGCGGTGCTCGGCATGGGCGCCGCCCTCGCGCACCTCGTCCGCACCCACGACTAGCTATGCCCGGCGGCACGGCCCCTGGCTCGCAACCTGTGCCGTGCCGCCGGCCCTCACTCCTCAGCCAAACGACCTCAGGAGAGACACCCATGTTCCCAGACTCCACGGACCGCCACGCTGCCGCGTTCGCTGCCGTGTTCGTCGCCCTCTACGTCGCCCACCAGGTCGCCGACCACTGGGTACAGACCCAGCACCAGGCCGACTGCAAGGGCCAGCCCGGCTGGACCGGCCGCATCGCCTGCGCTACCCACGTCACCACCTACACCCTCACCGCCGTACTGGCCCTCGTCTTCCTGGTGGCCGGTACCGGCCTGCGGCTCGACCCGTGGGCGGTCGCGGTCGGGCTGACCATCTCCGCCGTCTCCCACTACATCGCCGACCGACGCACCCCGCTTCAGCGCATCGCCGCCGCTCTCGGCTCGGCCCGCTTCTACGCCCTCGGCGCACCCCGACCCGGCCGCGACGACAACCCGAGCTTGGGCACCGGCGCCTACGCCCTCGACCAGTCCTGGCACATCGGCTGGCTGTTCATCGCCGCCCTGATGGCCTCGGCCTGACCGCCCCCGTGGGGCACCCGCTCATCACCGGGTGCCCGTGCGGAGGTGGCCCGACCGGACCACCCCGACCCGCAAGGGAATCCGACGTGACCAGCTGCGCGCACCCCGCCTTCCACTACACCTACGCCAACGGAAAGAAGTACATGGTCTGCACCCAGTGCGGAGCCATGTGGGAGATCTGACCCAGCCGACACGACGAGAGGAACACCACTGATGGCAAGCATCTCGATCGGCTCCACCGGCGGGCGCATCACCACCGGCACCTCGCAGTTGTGGTGCCCGGCCTGCGGCAACGAGAGCAACTGGCGCGACATCACCGCCGACAACCAGCGCATGCACGCGACCTGCGGCGACTGCGGCAACCGCATCTCCGTCAAGAGCTGACCCCGCCCGGCGGCACGGCACCTGGCCTCGACAACCGCGCCGTGCCGCCGGCCCTCGGCCCCCGACCCTTCACGGATCAGATGGAGGAACCCCCATCATGACGTCCCCCCACGATGACGACCGATTCGACTGGCAAGCCGCCGAAGCCGACATCACCGCCGGCCCCGACGCCGAGGTGGTCGACCTGGACGCCGCCCGCGCCGCCCGCACCACCGACCCCGACAACGACGGTGACGGCGGGCCGGTGCTGGTCGACTCGCCGGCCGCGCAGAAGTCCCCGCGGTTCACCCTGTCGGGTGCGCGCGCCGGGCAGCGGCGCCCGATCCTGCCCGCGTGGCTGCGCTCGTTTGACGAGCTGCGCGACGTGATGCGCTGGGCGGTGGGACACCTGCTGCACACCACCGCCTACCACGCCACCCGCCTACCCAAGTACGGCGGCAAGCTACTGCTGCGCGCCCCGGCCGGTGCCGCCCGGATCATCTCGGGTGCGACCCGGTGGCTGTTCGACTGGGAAGGCGAGCAGTTGCGCCAGTCGACCTCCCAGACCCGCGACGGCGAGCTGTACCTCAAGCTGTCCCGGCAGCGTGACCGGCGGGTGCGGTGGCGCGGCATCGTCGCCACCTTCACCCTCGCCATCACCCTGGCCGGTGGCGTGGCGGTGGCGTTCGCGCCGCCGTGGTCGCGGTGGGCAGTACTCGCCATGCTGGTCACCCTGTGCGGGATGTTCGGTCAGCCGGCCGACAAGCCGCTGCTCGACACCGCCGTGGTCATCCCCAGGGTCGCGCGGCTCACCTCGGATGTGGTGGTGCGCGCCCTGGCCGTGCTCGGCATCTCCGGCATCACCCAGGCCATCGCCAAGCAGGGACAACGCGCAATCGCGTTCACCGCCCCGATAGTCCGCGACGGCCCCGGCTGGCGGGCCGACATCGACCTACCGCCCGGCGTGACCGCCGGGGACGTCATCGAGCGCCGCGACCGGCTCGCCGCCGGCCTCACCCGCCCCCTCGGCTGCGTCTGGCCTGAAGGGCAGCCGGAGGTGCACCCGGGCCGGCTGCTGTTGTGGGTGGGCGATCAGGACATGGCCGCCACGCCGCCGAAGCCGTGGCCGCTGCTCAAGACCACGGGCGGGTTCGACCTGGGGCGGCCGGTGCCGTTCGGCACCGACCCACGCGGCCGGGTCATCTCCTTCGACCTGCCGTACACGAACCTGCTCATCGGGTCGATTCCCGGCTATGGCAAGACGGCCGCCACGCAGGTGCCGATGCTCGCCGCCGCGCTCGACCCGTACGCGGAACTGTGGTGCTTCGACTTTAAGGGCACCGGCGGCCTCGACCCCCTGGAGAAGGTGTCCGCGCGGTATGCGTCGGGGCAGGACGACGACACCGCCGAAGAGGGCCTGTTGGCGTTGCGGGAGCTGCGCAAGGAGTGCCAGCGCCGCGCCGCCGTCATCAAGGGACTCCCGAAGGCGGTGTGCCCGGACAACAAGGTCACCCCGGAGTTGGCCCGCCGCAAGAAGCTGGGTCTTCACTGGCTGGTGGTGGCCCTGGACGAGGTGCAGGAACTGTTCTCGCACCCGGAGTTCGGCAAGGAAGCCGGCGAACTGGCCGAGAAAATCATCAAGCTCGGCCGTGCCCTGGGCGTCATCCTCGTCGTCGCCACCCAGCGGCCCGACGCGAAGAGCCTGCCCACCGGCGTGTCGGCGAACGCCGGTACGCGGTTCTGCCTGCGCGTGATGGGTCAGATCGAGAACGACATGATCCTCGGCACCTCGGCGTACAAGAACGGCATCCGGGCGACCATGTTCGCCAAGAAAGACAAGGGCGTCGGCTACCTCGTCGGCGCCGCCGACGACGCGCAGATCGTCCGCACCTTCTACGTCGACGGCCCAACCGCCGAGAAGATCACCGACCGGGCACGCGCCCTACGCGAGGCTGCCGGGACGCTGACCGGCCACGCCATCGGGCAGAGCATCGCCACCCCGGCGGCCCGCCGGGACACGCTGTTGGACGACATCCTCACCGTCGTCCCCGCGACCGAGGCAAAGGTGTGGGCGGAGACGCTGACGGAGCGGCTTGCCGAGTTGAACGCCGAGGCGTACGGGGACCTGACGCGCGATCAGCTCACGGCGGCACTCAAGCCGTACGGCATCACCACGGGGCAGGTATGGGGCACCGACCCGGCCACCGGCAAGGGCGCCAACCGGCGCGGCATCGAACGCGCCCACATCGCCGATGCGGTCGCGGAGCGTAACAAGCGGCGCGGCGACAAAGCCGCCTAACCCGGACAGCCGCAGGTTGCTAGGTCTAGCGGCACCCCCCGCTAGACCTAGCACCCCCGCTAGCGGCCCACACCAATCCTGGCCAGCGCCCTAGTTCCTAGCGGCGTCAGCCCTCTACGCCCTCGAAACGGCCTGTGGAGGCATTCCGTGACCACCATCCTGCCGCTTGCTAGCCTCGCTGCCCTCGGTTACACAACGTGGTACCTGATCCTGTGCGCGGCGTCGCCGTGGGGACGCTGCCGCCGCTGCCGGGGAGCACGCTCACACCGCACCACCATCGGCACCCGCCGCGACTGCACCCGCTGCGACGGCACCGGCATCCGTGTCCGCGCCGGCCGCCGGCTGCTCGACCACATCCGCGCCGAATACCGCGACGGCCACCCGTGAACCGCTCCACCGGCCACACCGCCTGGTGCGGCAGGGACCACCGCTGCAACCTCGGCGAGCACCGCTCCGACGAAATCGTGGTCAACGTCGCCGGCCACGCCCGCGCCGTCCTCGTGCGGGTACGAACCGCCGCCGGCCGCGAGCACGCCGAAGTACGCGTCCGCGTGGCCCTCGCCCCCGGCGAGTTGGCCGCCCGCCGCCAGTTGGTCGGGCTACTCGGCGACGTGCGCCAGGCCGTGACCCGCGCCGCCGTCGCGGCCCGACCTCGACCGGGGCGGGCCGCGCGGTGACCGCCGGCCGCACGGGGCCGGTGGCCCGGTGCGGTCACTGGATCGGCACCGCCGCCCCCTACTGCCACAGCCCGCACAGCATCCGCCCCTACCTGCAAGGCCCTCGCTGTCCCGCTCGCACGCCCTCAGCGCTCGCCGGGCGGCTGGAGTCGCCCTCTACGCCCCTGTGTCCGCCGTCGACCGAAGGAAGGGATCTCATGCCCGATCCTGGCCTGTTGGCCGCTGCCCTTGCTCACGCCGCGCGCGGATGGCACGTCTTCCCGCTGCGTCCCGATGACAAGCGGCCCGCGTTCCCCGACCACACCGCTGAGAACTGCACCGGCCTTGACCCGCGCTGCCGCGTCGCCGGCCGACACCTCGGCTGGGAAGACCGCGCCACGACCGACCCGCAGCGCATCCGGCGGGCGTGGTCGATGCGCCCCTACGGCGTCGGTATCGCGTGCGGCCCGTCCGGGCTGGCGGTGGTTGACCTGGACGTGCCGAAGACCGCCGACGACACCCCGCCCGCCGATTGGGCCGGTGCGCGTGACGGCCTGGACGTGCTCGCCGCCCTCGCCGGCCGCCACGGCGGCAGCATCGACACCACGTACACCGTGACCACCGGCGGGGGCGGAAGCCACCTGTACTACCGCCACCCGACCGGCGGCCCGCAGCTGCGCAACACCACCGGCGACCGGGGCGGGCTGGGCTGGAAGGTCGACACCCGCGCGCACGGCGGCTACGTCGTCGCCGCCGGCAGCACCGTCGCCGGCCGCCCCTACGCGGTGGCGCTGGACTGCGACCCGGCGCCGCTGCCCGCATGGCTGGCTGGACTGCTCACCCCGACCCCGCGACCGACCTACCGGCCCGCCCCGGTGGTGCTGCCGGCCGATCGGCGCGGCCCCTACGTCGCGGCGGCGATCCGCCGCCAGGTGGCCCACCTCACCGCCGCCCCCGACGGGCAGCGCAACCACGCGCTGTTCGCCTCCGCCGTCGCCCTCGGGCAGCTGGCCGCCGGAGGGGCGCTCACCGACGACGACGTGACCGCCGTCCTGGAACCGGCCGCGCTGTCGATCGGCCTGCGCTCGGGCGAGATAGCCCGCACGATCGCGTCCGGCCTGCGCACCGGGGCACGCAACCCACGCCACCTCACCAACCTCGGAAGGACGGCGGCATGACCACCCGCCTACAGATCGGCTCCGGCCCGGAAACCATCCGCGTACTCAAGGCCGCGCTCGTCGACGGGCTGTTGCCCGACACCTACGTATCGGCCGGGTCGCTGGTGCACATGGAAGCCGTCTCCGGCGGCCTCGCCACCGCCGCCGACGAAGACTCGCCACTGCCGGTGTCAGCGAGCATGGTCAACCCCGCCGGCCTCGCCGGGCTACTCGCCGAACACGCCTACGTCTACCGGCTCAAGACCCGCAAGAGCGACACCGGCGACCCAGAAATGTTCGAAGACGAGGTCACCCCGCCCCGCGACATCCTGTCCTCGGTGCTGGCCGGCAAGACGTGGCCGGGCGTGCCACCACTGCGCGGCATCATCGGCGCCCCGGTTCTGCGCCGCGACGGCACCCTGTTGCAGAAGCCCGGCTACGACCCCGCAACCGGCCTCTACCTCGCCTCCAAAGTGGCGCTGCCACCCGTGCCCGACGAACCAACCCCCGAGCAGGTAGACGAGGCACGTACGTTCCTGCTCGGCCGGTTCCTGCGTGACTTCCCGTGGGCGTCCGCCGCTGACCGGGCCAACTACGTGGCGCTGCTGGCAACGCCGATCCTGCGGCACTTCACCCGATCCCTGACGCCGTTCGCGCTCATCGACGCCACCATGCCGTCAAGCGGGAAGACGATCCTCACGGCCGGGCCGGGAATGCTCTACGGGCAGCGCGTCATGACCTGGGCCTACTCCGATGAAGAACTCCGCAAGAGCATCACCGCGGTTCTCGCCGAGCAGGTCGGCGTGGTCATCTGGGACAACCTCGCCGAGGGCACCGTCATCGACTCCGCCGTGCTCGCCCAGCTCGTCACCTCCGGCGTGTGGTCCGACCGGCAGCTAGGCGCGTCGCGCAACGTCGCCACCGTCAACGACCGGCTATGGATGGCCACCGGCAACAACCTGCAAGTCGGCGGCGACATGGCGAGTCGCACGGTGCGGGTGCACCTCGACCCGAACATGCCCCGCCCCGAACTGCGCGACCAACGAGGGTTCGGCATCCCCCACCTCGACCAATGGATCACCGACCCGGCCAACCAACTCACCGTCCTGTGGCACCTCCTGGTCCTCGTCCTCGACTGGACGCGACGGGGAGCACCACGGGTCACCGGACTGTCGATGCGGCAGTTCACCCCGTGGGCGCAAGCCCTCGGCGGATTCCTCGCCCACCACGGCATCGACGGGTTCCTCACCAACGCCGCCGACATCCGTGAGATCGATGAAGACGAAACGCGCTGGCGCGCGTTCCTCACCTGCTGGCACGACCGCCACGGCGGCCGTGCGATGACCGCCGCCGAACTCCGCCAAGACGCCGAGCCGATGCACCTGGGCAGCGACGTCAACGACCCGTGGGACGGGCAGTTCATCACCACCCACAACGGCCGCCTACCCAACCCCCTGCAACTCGGCCGGCTGCTGACCGGGCAGGCCGGACGCTGGCGCGGCGATCACGTCATCCGCGCCGGCAAGAACGACCGGGGCGACCGGTCCGTGTTCTGGGTCGAACGCCACGAGGGGTAAAACCCGCTGAACCATCTCCGCATCTCCGCAACGCCGCACCAACGGCACTCCACCAGGGGAAACACTCTGCGGAGATCAGAACATCAAGGATCGTCGATCTCCGCATCTCCGCAACCCACTGCGGAGATAACGGCCTCTTGCGGAGATGACCCCTCAACGGCACTCCGCATCTCCGCAAGCATTCGCCCAGCTCACAGCCATGTTTGCGGAGATGCGGAGATGCGGAGATGGTTCAGCCCTCCCGCAACGAACGCCGACCACCGCCACCAGCCCGCACAGGCCAGCCCGCTGAGAGCACTTGAGCCAACCCGTTGCCGTCTGCGGTCGCTTCCGTTCGCAGGTGTGCAGGGTGGCACATTTCTTGGCCGTCCCGATGGTCTTGGCAGACGAGTCATGAAAGGGTGTCCCGATGAGCGTCACCTTAGCTGTGAGTCACCGGATCGGTATCCTGGGTGTCGGCTACGAGGGCCGCTCCATCGATGAGTTCGTGACGGGCCTCGCGGACGTGGGCGTCACGCGCCTAGTCGACGTCCGGATGACGCCGATCTCTCGCAAGCGCGGCTTTAGCAAGTCGGCCCTCAGCCAGGCACTCGCGGCGCAGGGCATCATTTACGAGCATCGCCGGGAGCTTGGTAACCCAAAGGAGAACCGCCCTGGCTTCGGTGGCAACCCCGAAGAGTTGCGCTCCGCGCGGGCGGTGTACGCCTCTCGGCTGCACCACGCTGAGTCGCTGGCGGCGCTCGATGCGCTCGCCGAGACGGCGCAACGTGAGCTGGTAGCGCTGCTCTGTTTCGAGGCGGATGAGAGTCGGTGTCACCGCCAGGTCGTGATGCGCGCACTCGAAGACCGGATGCCTATCGTTTCGGCCAGTACACGCCCAGCACGCTGAAGACGTGCACGCGCTTGGCCTGGTTGCCGACGTAGAAGGCGACGTCGCGGTTCGGCGCGCACATCTCTCCCAGAAACTTGGCCTCCAGAGCTTCCCGTAGCGCAGCGTCCGAGTAGCCAGCGAGCCGGCGTTGCAGCGCTACCAACTCCCAGTCGATGACGTGCTGCTTGTGTCCTTTGCATCCGTGTTCGTGGCAGCGGTAGTGGTACGCCGCCTTGAAGCGGGGCGCCTGTAGCGGGGATCTGCTCCGGCCGCTGAAGAGGTCCGGCTGACTCGCGTAAGCCTCGATCTTGCGTTGCTCGTCATCGTCCCAGCCGGGGTGCGGCGTGACCTTGAGCGCGCGAACTTCCTTGGGGCGCACGAGGGCCAGCGATTGCGCGTCAGCGCGCTCCTGAGCCTCGCGGTTGAGACGACACATCGAATCCTCGACAGCCGGGTCAAGCAACGGCTGTCGCGACCGCCAGCCATCGAGATGGCGCTCCTTGTGGATCCGCTCCATGATCGGCTTCCAACTTTCGCGCCGCTGATCCTGCCGTGCCGGCTTGGCGTCGACGGAGATGATGTCGTACTTCTTGAACGCCTCGTCGCTGTCCAGATGCCGGAAGTTGATCGGGTAGAGGCGAACCCACGTCGGCCGCAGCACGTCCGTTCGCAGCCCCGCTACGCAGACGGTCTCTCCGTACTTCTCTGAGGGGTTTGGTGCCGCCTTCACCGTAATTAGCAGCTGTAGCCGAACGGTGCGGTCGTCGACAGGCTTCGGGTCGGGTCCAGCCTCGCTGGGACCGAAGAGCGACATCTGGGCCACGCGCGCCTCCAGCTTAGGTAGCCGTAGGTAGTCGTGCGATCACACGAAGATTCAGGTTCTCATGGGATCGACGGATCGGCATAGAGGGCGTGGTGCCGCTTGTGGTGCGAAGTGAGGGCGGTTCAAGTGGTTGCAGTGCTGTGGAGTCGCCCCGACTGTGGCTGTAGTTGCAGCTAGTGGGCGCAGTCTCCGTCGCGAGGGCCACTCATAATCCCTCGGTCGCGGGTTCGAGTCCCGCCCGCCCCACCAGGCGAGACGCTGGTCAGCCATGCTGTCGATGACCCGGACACGCCGCATCTAGCCGGGATAACGGCTGAGACAGCCTGGTTACTCACGGCCCGAATGTGAGGGGATTCTACGTACTGCTGCGGCCCTGCGGGGTTGCCGTCAGCTCGCGTCTGCGCAGCACCCCCGCGAGGGGGAAGAGCAGCGCGAAGCCGGCCAGCGACGTCACGATCACCATGACCAGGGTGCCGTTTTCGGTGAAGCTTTGCGTCGCCATTACCGTCGCCGCTGAGATGTTGCGTTGGGCGGTGCCGAGCCCGAGCACTTCGCGGGCGTTGCGGTCCTTGCCGCCGAGCAGGTAGCCGATCACGAAGGCGCCGGCGATGACCAGCAGGGGCGGCACGATCGCGCCTTCGACGAACAGGTCGATGATCGTTGGAATGTTGGCCAGCGTGGTGGCCGCGACGAGTACCACCAGCGCGACGGTGGAGGCGCGGCGGGCCAAGGGTGCCCACCGCCGGGCCCGGTCCGGCCAGCGGCTGTTGACCAGCAGGGCGGCGGCGAGCGGGAGGAGCATGGTCAGAAGCAGCGGTACTGCGAGGGCGATGGCGGAGACCTCGGCCTCGGGCAGCACTCGGGGCACGACTACGGGTGCGTACAGGACGGTGACGGGCAGCAGTAGCACCAGCAGGGTGGCGCTGAGCGCCACCTCGGCCTGGGCCACCGCGGTCAGCTTGATCAAAAACGGTGCGCCAGCCGACATCGCGACTAGGAGTAGCCCGGCCTCCAGTGGTCGGTCGAGCGGCCAGAGCCGGAGGATTCCGAGCGCGAGGAGGGGCACCAGTACGAAGTTGGCCAGCAGTGCCCGCAGCAACGCCCAGATGTCACGTAGCGGTCCGAGGATCTGTTTGATCGAGTGGGCGAAACCGACCGAGAGCATGGAGGTCACGGCAAACACCAGGACCGCCAGGTTCGCCGCAACGGTGAGCAGGTCTCGTAGCATCGTCACACCTCACCCACTCCAGTTCAGTCCGGCTCGCTGGTCTCAGCCGTTGCCGATGGTTCCGGCGCACCGGGGTGACCTGGTGGAAACGGCAGCATCTCTCCTTCGATCCGCTCCCAGGCAGCCCGCAGTTCGTCCAGCAACTCCGGATGCTGGTCGGCGATGTCCGCCTGTTCGCGGCCGTCGACCGTCACGTCGTAGAGCAGGTGGAAGGGGCCCTCGCGGCGTGGCCAGTTGCCGAGCACCGACCGGTCGCGGCGGTCGTAGAGGTACTTGAACCGGCCGCGGCGCAACGCCCCCTGATTCGAGGTACGCCAGAAAAGGTAGTGCTCGGGGAAGTCAGCCCCGTCGATCAGCCACGGCAACAGGCTCACTCCGTCCAGCGGATACTGGCCGTCCGGGGTCGTTCCGCCGGCGTCGATGAGGGTCGCGGTCAGGTCAAGGGTGTCGATGGGGTCATCGCTGACCTGGTCGCCGGGCACGGCAGCCGGCCATCGCAGGATCAGCGGTACGCGGATGCCGCCCTCGGCCAGGTCGCCCTTCTCCCCTACGAGCGGCCAGTTGTTCGACCATCGCTCGCCGCCGTTGTCGGAGGTGAAGACGACGATTGTGTTCTCCGCGCGTCCGGCGTCGGCTAGCGCGGTGAGCACCTTGCCGACGCCGGCGTCCATCTCCTCGATGAGTTCGGCGTACTTTGCCAGGGAGCCACCGTCGGGGTGGATCAACGGGGTGGGCACCGGCTGCTCGCTGAACCTGCGCCGGATTTCCGCGCCGACCTCGCGATCGTCCGGGCCCTCCCAGGGCCAGTGCGGCGCGGTGTAGTTGAGCTGCAGGTAGAACGGGCTTTCCCTGTTTGCGGCGACGAACTCGGCCGCGCGGTCGGAGATCAGCGAGGTGTAGTAGCCGGCCTCCTCCACCGGGGTTTCGCCCTCGTACAGGTCGGCCTCGCCGATCGTGTTGATGTGCTCGAAGTAGTCGATGGCTCCGTCGAAGTTGCCGTAGAAGGTCTGGAAGCCGATGCGCAGCGGGCTGTACCAGGGCAGCCATCCGCAGTGCCACTTGCCGAACATCGCCGTCTGGTAACCGGTGGCCAGCAGCAACGACGACAGGGTCGGCTGGTCGGCGGGAATCCCGTTGCGCTCCGTGTGGGTGGTCAGCGGTTCCTCCAGGCCCGCCGGCAGGCGGGTGGGGTAGCGCCCGGTGTACAGACCGATGCGAGTCGACGAACACCACGGCGAGCACGCGTAGCCGTGGCGGAACCGGATGCCCTCTGCGGCCAGCCGATCGAGGTTGGGCGTGCGGATTCCCGACGCGCCGTAACAGCCCAGATCCGCCCAGCCCAGGTCGTCGGCCAGGATGAACAGGATGTTGGGTGGCTCGCCCGGCCGCCCGCCAGCCGGGCCGCCGACCGGCGTCTTCTTGTCCTCCGCGCCTGTGGCCATGCCCCCCTTTACCTGTTTATCCGGGCATCTAACGTCTCCCGCATCTCACCTTCTTCGGGGGTCGAGCGGCAGAACGGCTCACCTCAGTCCACCGAGATTCTGACAGTCTGGACATTGCCGGCCACGGCGACCTCGAGGACGCGCGCCTCGCCGGAGCGGGGAACCACGCTGATGGTGCCGTCGCGTTCGAGATAGGCCTGCCGTATCCGGGAGAGGTCGGCGTCGCTCCCCGTCTCACGGAGGGCCTCTTCGAGATCCCCCCGGGAGACGTGACTCTTTCGCATCGCCGAGCGGATCATCTGACCGTCCTCGACGAGCAGGACCGGCTTGCCCTTGAAGAGCGGACCGAACAAGTTGATGTGGTAGGAGAGGGTCGCGGCCAGTCGATGCATCATGACGAGCGCGAATCCGGCGAGCCAGATGCCGAGAAGTCCCAGCGTGTTCGTGATGGCGCGGCTCATGACCGAGCCGAACATGATCGCGACGACGAGATCGAAGGCCGTCGCCTTGCCGAACAGCCGTTTGTGTCCCAGTCGGACGATCGCCACCGACACCACGAAGGTCAGGATCGCCCGCAGCGCCATCTGGCCGGGGTTGAGCTCTTCCGCGCCGATGCCCAGCAGTGACTGCAGCAGCCTCATCATCCGACCGTCCAAGATCACTAAATGCCGGCAAGATACGAATAATTCGAGCTTATAAGATGCTACCCCGCAAAGCGGTCGAAATCGGCATCAACTAGCGACTTCAGACAGCCAGAGGCCTCAGGGCGAGAATCAGTTCTCCCCGAACAACCGAACAAGACCGCAGCGTTACCGATGGCCGGCCTCCACGCCAGGAATTCGCCAGCCTTGCGCGGCAGCGCTTACAGCACGGTAGATGCCGCCTGACCGGTGTGACGGGTATCGGTCCGGGTAGTCGGACCCATGTCGTCTCGTGCTTCGCCAACGGAGAATTCAGGTTCACCTGTTGGGCGGCTGCGGTGCCATCTGGCGAAGGCCGGCCGGGTCGCGTCTCGGCGATTCCGAGCGTATCTGATCATCGGCGTGCAGGCCGGGGTCGCGGCGGCACTCGCCTGGGTGGTCGCTCACCAACTGCTGCGCATCGAGGAGCCCACATTCGCCCCAGGCGCCGCGGTGGCGGTGATCGGCGCGTCGCTGGCCAAGCGGGCCCGGCGCACCGTCGAACTGCTTCTGGGCATCGGCGTCGGTATCGCCGCCGGTGACCTGCTGATCGCCCTGATCGGCACCGGGGCGTGGCAGACGGGCGTCATTGTCTTCCTGGCAATCACCGGCGCCGCAGCGGCCCGTGGCACCGGCCTGCTGATGACCCAGGCCGGCGCCACGGCGGTGCTGGTGGCGACGCTTACTCCGGCCAACCCCGACCTGGAGCTTCCTCGGGCGATCAATGCCCTGGTCGGCGGCCTGGTCGGGTTGTTCGTGATGCTGATCTTGGCGCCGCTCAACCCGCTGCGCACCATCCGCCGGGTCGCCGGCTCCGCCTTGGATCTGTTCGCCGGGCAGATGACCGCCTGCGCCGAGGCCCTCGCCAATGGTGACGCTCATCGAGCGGAGATCCTGCTGAAGCAGATGCGTAACTCAGAGACGAAGCTGATGCAGCTTCGCGAGGCGATGTCCGCAGCCGAGGAGGTGGTCCAGTTTTCTCCGCTGCGCTGGCGCCGCCGCCAGACCGTGTACGCCTACCGAGACGGCGTCGAGCACATGGAGCGGGCCTACCGCAACAGCCGGACCCTGGTGCGCCGCGCCGGCACGGCGTTGCGGGACGCCGAACCGGTGCCACCGGACTTGCCAGCCGCTGTCGAGGAGTACGGCACAGCGGTGCGGCTGCTGCACCGCGCGTACCTGGCCGGCGAGGAACCAGTCCAGGCCCGCGAGCGAGTGCTGCGTGCGGTGCGGCTCGCCGGGGAGGCCTGTCGGCACGAGATCGGCTTCTCCGGGACGATCGCGGTCTCCCAACTTCGTATCGTCGCCAACGAACTACTGCGGGCCACCGGGATGCGACGCGATGAGGCACGCCACCTCGTTCGCCGCGCCGCCGCCGGGCAACCAACCTGAACTGCCTGCCCACTGCCGGCACATCAACGCCAACGGAGGGCGAAGACCGACTGCGGCCGTCCGCTGTTCGCCTGGTCATCTCCGACGCTCGCCAGTGCGACAGGGGCATGGCCACGGTGCTCATCCGCCTCGTCGGTGCCGTGCTCGCCGAACAGACTGACGAATGGACCGAAGGCCTCTGCTACGTGGGCCTGTAGCGGCCGAACCCACTCCGTACCGCAACGAGACGGCAACAGGGACGGCAGGAATCCTTCGTCAGGCCTCTGCGTCTCTGGAAGCTATTAACATCCGTCGACGGAACCCTTAGGATCCTCCGAACGTAAGTGCATCGGAAGCCTTCTATAGCCAACCCTCAGGATGAACCGTGCGACCGCTCAGATCCCTCGTCACGCTCGTGGCCGCCCTCGCCACAGCGCTGACCGCCACACTCTTCGTCGCCTCGCCCGCCCAGGCGGCGCCGAACTTCAAGGCGCCGTATCCCTGCGGCCAACGGTGGACGTACAGCCACCACAGCGCCGAGGTGCGCATGGCCCTCGACTTCGTCCGCGCCGACGGTGGTAGCACCGCCGGCGCCCCGGTGCTCGCCTCCGCCGCCGGCACCGCCACCCGCCACTGGCAGTCCGGCGGTGCGGGCAACTACATCGTCATCGACCATGGTGGCGGCTGGAAGACCTACTACTTCCACCTCGCCGCGTTCTCCGTCGGCCACGGGGCGTGGGTGAACACCGGACAGCAGATCGGCACCACCGGCAACACCGGCAACTCCTTCGGCGCGCACATCCACTACGAGCAGCTCTACAACGGCGTCGGCCAGACCATCAGGATCAACGGGGCCGCGCTCGCCTACCCGGGGTCGTACAGCCAGTACTACCTCACCAGCGACAACGGCTGCGGCGGCACCGCGTTCTGGACCTGGGGCTCCGGCGTCCGCGTCCGCAGCGACGCGTACCTGTGGGCGTCGACCGTGACCTCGCTGGCCGGTCCCACCCTCGTCAACGTCACATGCCAAAAGCAGGGCGACACCGTCTACGCCGAGGGCTACGTCAACAGCTGGTGGTCCCGACTGCGGGATCAGAACGGCTTCATCTCCAACATCTTCATCAACCATCCGGCACAACAGCTACCAGGCGTACCTATCTGCTAGCTAGTAGTCATCACGAAGAGACTCGTCTCGGCTGTCAGCCCTCGGAGACGAGGCGGCACCCACGGTCCGCGTCGGAACACTCCGGCGCGGACCGTGCGTCAATTCCGCACCGCGCGGTGGGCCGCTTGCGGTGGCGTTAGCGGCGTGCGCCGCAACCGCTCTGTTCCTCGGTGCTGGCACGGCTAAGGGTGAGTGCACGTCGACGCGGCCTTGGTTGCCGACGGCACACCCATGCAATGTGCGGCGCAGCGCCACCCTGCAGGCGCTGGTCTTCCTCGCCGTACACCCCGACGGAGCCAGCAGCTCGTCGAGGCGACGTGGCCGGGCTTGCCCGCCCACCGGCTCACCGGCCGCCTCTAGTGCGGTGACCGCATACGTTGCCGGCTCTAGCCTCTTGGCATGGTCATGCAAGACCGGCTCGCGATCGTTGACGGCCTGCTCACGCTTCCTTTTCCCGGTAAGAACACGCGGAAGGGCTGCCAGTCCAGCGGGCCTGGCTTCCACGTGTATGTCCCGCAGGCCAGCCGGAGTTTCTGGGATGACCGCAGCGAGGAGATTGTCGAGGCAGCCCAGGCGGAGATCGATACCGCTTTCCAAGCGTTAGCGACCGTGCTGGCGGAACCGATGAACCAGCTTTGCCAGCTCAGTGGTCAGATGTGCGTCTGGCGGTCGCTGGGCGCTGGTCGGTGGGTTGCGCTGGCCGTCGGCCAGGGCGATCCGGAGTTGCCGCTTGAGTTGCTCTTGACGGTCGGTGAGGCCGATCCGTTCTACCCTTTCCAGTTGCTCGCGTGACGAGTGGCTTCCTCCTCGTCACCACCAGAACCGACGGCACCAGGCCGCCATTGAGAGGGCCCGCCGGCAGTCCCGCAGGACAGGGCGGTTCGGCGGGCGGGCGGAATCATCGGGCACCCGAGTTTCGTGAGTTGTACAAACCCAGCGGTAGCGGGTCATCGGCGATGGTGGCGCCGCTGACGGTGTCCACATACCACCGCTGGTACTGCTCCAGCGGCCATCCGCGTTGCCGGACGAGCCAGTCGAAGTTGCGGACGTCCTGGGCCAACCAGAGGATGTCGGCCACCTGTTCGACGTCCAGGTCAGGGCGGAGGGCTCCCGTGCCGACGAGTTCTGCGGCGAACATGGCCATGCCACGGCGGCGCTCTTCGATGTTCTTGCGCCAGATCGCGGCGGCGTCCGGGTCGGCTGTGGCCGCTGCGGCCAACGCGAGCATCACCTGGGCCTGCCGGGCGTTCACCTCGACCAGATGGCGGGCGTAGCGGGCGAGCTTGGCGCGGGGGTCGGCGAGCGCGCGGATCTCGGCGACGAAGGGCCGGTCGGGCAGGGCCACCGGTTCGTCGTCACCGGCCAGGGTGACGTCGACCAGGTGGGAGAGCAGTTGCCGCTTGCTGCCGAACACCGCGTAGAGCGTCTGGACCGCGACGCCGGCTTCCGCGGCGACGGCGGTCAGCGGCGTGGCCGCGTAGCCGGGGTCGACGAACAACCGACCAGCCGCTTCGAGGATCGCCCGCCGGGTCTGTCGGGATTGCTCCTGCCGCCGGGAAGAGTCATAGCGTCTCTTGACAACCACTGGACGAGTGTAGTGCTCTATTGGATAGATACTAACTCTATCGAAAGGGGTGGCCATGCCGTTCGGTGTGTTGCAGGAGATGCCCGGCGTCAGCGAGGCGGAGTACCAGCAGGTGGAGCGACACCTCGGACCGGACCGGCCGCCGGGACTCGTCGCCCATGTCGCCGGTCCGACCGAGGGCGGCTGGCGGATCATCAACATCTGGCAGGACGAAGCCGCGTTCCGTCGGTTCCAGTCCGAACGGCTGGTGCGGGCCGCAGGCTTGGCGGCGCAGGAGGATGGCTTCGACCCGACGAAGGCGGCCAGCTTCCGATCGCTGAGCGTCGACGGCGCCGAGATGCCGTTCTGATGGCCGACACTGCCACCTTGCGGTCCCACAACACCGCTTTCTGGGCGGGAGCGGCAGCTGGCTGGATTCGGCACGCCGATCGGCAGGACGAGATCGGCCGGCCGCTGGGAGCGCCGGCCATGGATCGAATGGCCGCGCGGCCCGCCGAACACATCCTTGATGTGGGCTGCGGGTGCGGTGGCACCACGGCCGAAATCGCCGCGGCGGTCGGCGAGACCGGCGCGGTGGTCGGTGTCGACATCGCCGAGGCGATGGTGACCGCCGCCCGGCAACGGTTCCCCACGGACCGGTACCCGGGCATCCGGTTCCACGCGGCAGACATCGAGACCCTCGATGTCGTGCCGGGGGCACCGTTCGACGCGGCGTACTCGCGAATGGCGCTGATGCTGTTGGCGGATCCGGTCGCCGGCTGCACGACGATCCGGCGGTCCCTGCGCCCGGGAGGGCGCCTCGCCGCGACCGTCTTCCGCGACGGCAGCGTCAACCCATGGTTGTCCGCGGCGTTGCTCGGCGCAGCACCGCACCTCGGGCCGTTACCACCGCTGCCGGTGGGTGACGAGCCCGGTCCGTTCTCCTTCGCCGACCCGGCGCGGCTCGTCCGGGTCCTCACCGTCGCCGGTTTCACCGCCGTCACGATCACGCCGTGTGACGTCGTCATGAATGCTCCAGACGACGCCGATGCGGTGGCCGAATGGCTCATCGAGGTCGGCCCCGCCGGTGCCGCGTACCGGGCGGCTCCGCTGGCTGGGCAGGTTTCGGCCCGGGCGGGCGCGGCCCGGCTGCTCGACCGGTTTCGTGAACCTGGCGTCGGCTACCGACTACCCGCCGGCCTCTGGCTCGTCACCGCGATCGCCGCCGAGGCTGACAAGCCGTCCGCCTCGGCCCGGCCGCCGGTCGCCCACCACCGACAACCATGTCAGGACGAGAACCGATGAGAACGATCCGAATGCTCGCGCCGACCCTCTGTCTCGTGTTCGCCCTGACGGCGTGTGCCGACGCCGGCGCGCCCGAGCCCTCCGGGGCCACGGCGGGCACCCCCGCAGCAGCCGACGCCGCGTCCAGCGCCATCGGATCCGCTCCGGCCGGTGGCGCGACGCCGGTGTCGGCGAAGGAGGTGTGTGCCTACCTGGACGGCCAGTTGCCGACGCTGAGGGGGATCGGCTCCGAGACGGGCACGATGGCCAACCTCACCGTGAACCTCTACTCCTGGTACGAGAAGCAGGGCGCCGTGCCGACCGGCCGTCAGATCGACGACCAGACCCGGCAGGAATGCCCGGCGACCCGGACCGAGGTGCTCGAACTCGCCGGCATGGAGAGCTTCGAGCGGTTGTGATCGCCGCGAGCCGACCTCTGCGCAGAGGTCGGCTACGGGGTGCCGACATGACGCGACCTCCCAGGTCAGCTAAGAGCTGAGCCCTCTTGGCCCGATGTCGTCAGGGGCCTACCGACGCGTACCGCCGGTGCGGCGTAGCCGGGTGAGAAGGCCGGAGATCTCCTGGGTCTCCTCGTGGTCCGGCCCGTAGACCAGCGAGAGGTCCTCGTGCAGTGGCACCAGCTCGGCCACCGCCTGTTCGACGCTGCCCTCGGCGAGCAGCAGCATGCCGATGTTGCGGCGTAGTTCCAGGGCATCGGAGGACACGTCACCCTCGGCGGTGCGGACGTGGGTGAGCACCTGCCGGAACTGGCGCAGCGCGGCGGTGGACTGGCCCAGCTCCGCCCGGCAGTGCGCGGCCTGGCGTAGGCAGGCCAGCGTGTCGTCACCGGTCGGCCCTCCGGTGCGTACGAAAGCCGAGTACAGGGCATCGAACTCCGGCAGGGCTTGGCGGAAGTCACCGCCGATGACGAGGATGGCCGCTCGCCGCTGACGGAGGGCAAGGACCCGGGGACTCTCGACGCCGAGCGCGGCTGCCGCGGGTGCGATGACCTGTTGCAGTGCTTCCGCCGCCTGCGTGTACCGCTCCTCGGCGAGCAGGTCGTTGGAGCGGGACACCGCGCCGTGGATCGCTCCCCGCAGGTCCGTCGCAGGGCCATCGGGGGACGGCTGTGGCGGGATGGGGCGGTCACGCGGATCTGCCGCAGGCAGGGTCTCCGCCCGTGGCCGTGGTGCGTTGGGGCGGCGATATAACAGCGTGGGGTCCGGCACGCCGGTCGGGAAGTGTCCGGCCGCCGGAGGATGGGACCCCGGGGCGGGGAGGAACGGCAGCAACCGGTCGTAGACGTCGTAGGCGTCTCGGGGGCGATGCTCGGGCGCCTTGGCGGTGAGCTGGAGAACGAGCTCTTCCAGGGCTTCCGGTACGTCCGACCGCAGCTTGCGCAGTGGCAGGGGTGGCTCGGAGACGTGCTGCCGCATCAGCTCGAACTCGTTGCCGCCGGCGAAGACGGTCCTGCCGACGAGCAGTTCGTGGAGGACGCAGCCGAGGGCGTACAGGTCGCTCTGTGGAGTGATCCGCGCGCCCTGGATCTGCTCCGGCGGTATGTAGTGGTGCGTGCCGATGACGCCGCCAGTGACGGTGAGGCGGGTGACGTCGGTGCGGAGGATGGCGGCGATGCCGAAGTCGAGCACCTTGACGGCCCCGGTGTCGGACACCAGGACGTTGTCGGGCTTCAGGTCCCGGTGCACGACGGGGATGGCGTGGGCGTGGGAGAGGACCGTGCAGATCTGCGCCGCGACCGCCGCCGCCCAGTCGATGGGCAACGGTCGGAGTGGGTCGACGTAGGCGCGCAGCGAGGTGCCACGCACATACTCCATGACCAGGTAGACCTGGTCGTAGGTGTTGTCGAGCACGGCGTCGTACACCTGGGGGACGCCGTGGTGTTGGATGCGGGCGGTGACGCGCGCCTCGCGGCGGAAGCGCTTGGCGAACTCCTCGGCCTGCTCGGCGGAGGCGATGACGTCGGCGCGGATGAGCTTGACGGCGACCTCGCGGTCGAGGACGGCGTCGTAGCCGCGCCAGACCTGCCCCATACCGCCGGAGTTGATCTCGTCGACCAGCTCGTACCGGCCGGCGATCGGCTCTGCCCGCACTGTCACCTCCGCACGGTAGTGGCTTTTCAGGCGGCGTCGTCCACGACGCCTTCCTGGCGGCGGATCATCTGCCAGGCGGCGCCGCGGGCGCTGCGGTTGAGCGAGCTGCGGAAGTTCTGCTGCTGGTCGAAGTACTTACGGCCCATCTCGGCGGTGGTGTCGAAGTGGTCCATCATCTTGTCCTCGAAGACGGGGTCGAAGACGTGGCCGAAGTTCTCCTCGTCGTTGGCGACGGCGGCCAGCCGCACCTTCGGGTCGGCGAGCGCCTCGTGGAAGGGCTTGATGACGTCCTGCTCGGTGAACTCGGTGCCGTGCTTGGCGTTGAACCGGTCGATGAGTTCCGACAGGAGCGATTTTTCCGCCTCCTTGCCGCCGCCGGAGCCGTCACCGAAGCCCGTCATGTCGGCCGGCCCTTCCGGCAGGAGGCTGACGTCGTGCTCACCGGTCTTCTCCACCCGCAGGTGGCTGAGGTCGACCTCGCCGATGTCCACGCCGCCGTCGTCGCGGCGGGGCAGCCGGTTGAGCAGGTGCCGCCCGTAGAGGTAGAGGCGTTCCAACTCGGCGTCGGCGTAGGGGACGATCCCGGAGAGGAAGCTGTATTTGCGCACGTAGTCGTTCAGGTCGGCGCGGAAGGTCTCGGCCGTGGCCTGGTCTTCTTCGTCGTCGCTGTCGAGCAGCGCGGTGAAGCGGGCGACCGCCGGGTCGAGGTGCCGGTACAGCTCGGCGTGGAGTTTCTCCCACTTCGCCGTGTTGCCGGCGGCCTGCTCGTCGGCGGCCAGCCAGGCCGCCGCGAAGGCGAGCATCTCGTCGTCGACGAGGAGTGCCGCGGACATCACCCTGCTCTGCGCGGTGTAGAGCAGGTTGGGGTCCGAGGGCAGGGTGGCGGCTTCTTCGAAGTACGGGCGGAAGGCTTCCTTGATGTCCTCCGCGTCGTTGACGAAGTCCAGCACCGCCAGGTCGGACTGGCTCTTGCGCTCGGCGGTGCGGTTGAGCCGGGACAGGGTCTGCACGGCGGCGATGCCGGTCAGCGTCTTGTTGACGTACATCGTGGTGAGCAGTGGCTGGTCGAAGCCGGTCTGGTATTTCTCCGCGACCACCAGGATGCGGTATTCGCGCTGCCCGGCGCTGCCGGCCTGGGCGGCCTTGTCGTCGGCGCGCGTGTACGCGAACGCCTTCTCCAACGCGCTTTCCGCCAGGCCGCCGTTCTCCTTCGTCTCGGTGAGCTCCTCCCCGTCGTATTTCAGGGTGCCGGAGAACGCCACCAGGATGCCCGGGTCGGGGTAGCGAAGGTCGCCGAGGTACTTCTTGATCGTGCGGGCCATCTGCACGGCCTGTTGCCTGCCCGCGGTGACCACCATCGCCTTCGCCCGCCCGCCGAGCCTTCCGGCGGTGTGTGTGCGGAAGTGTTCGACGATGACCTGCGCGTGCTGGGCGACGGTCGAGTCGTGGGTGAGCGCGAACCGGGCCAGCAGCGGGTTTGCCTTGGCCCGGTCGACCTTCCGCTCGTCGGGGTTGCCGTTGACGAGCTTCCAGTAGGTGTCGTAGGTGACGTAGTTGCGCAGCGGATCGAGGATGAACTTCTCCTCGATGGCCTGCCGCATCGAGTAGGTGTGGAACGGGTGGAATTTCCCGTCCTCGCCCAGCGTGCCGAAGTCCAGGAGGGTCTTGTGCTTGGGGGTGGCGGTGAATGCGAAGTAGGAGAGGTTGGCGGCCCGGTGCCGCCTGCGCGCCCTGGCCTTCAGCTTGGCCTCGGTGTCGGCCGGCGCGGGAGCACTGGTCGCACCCGGGTCGTCGGAGTCGGCGTCGAGGCCCAGGTCGCGCAGCACCTCCCGGACGGAGCCGGCCGCGTCGCCGGACTGGGAGGAGTGCGCCTCGTCGATGACGATCGCGAAGCGCCGGCCCTGGATCTCGGTGGGGTTGCGCTTGAGGTAGTCCACCAGGGCCGGGAAGGTGTGCAGCGTGACGGTGACGATCTTGCCCGTCTCGCGGGAGAGCGCCCTGGCGAGCTGCTCGGACTTCGAGCCCTGCTTCTCGTCGATGTTCACCACCAGGCCGGCGGTCTGCTCGAAGCTGCCGACCGTCGCGCGCAGTTGGGCGTCGAGGTTCCGCCGGTCGGTGATGATGACGACCTTGTCGAAGACGGGGGAGCCGGGCGTGAGGCCGGCGGCGACCGCCGCCGGGTCCAGTTCGGCCACGTCACGGTGGGCGTGCAGCGACGACAGGCGGTGGCTGAGCCAGGCGATGGTGTTCGACTTGCCCGACCCCGCCGAGGCCATGACCAGGTAGTTGTGGCCCGCGCCGTGCCGCGCCGCGTGCGCCGTCAGCTTCCGCACCGCGTGCCACTGGTGGTAGCGGGGGAAGACCAGAGACTTTCGGGTACGCCCGTCGGCGCCCTTCTCCTTGTGCAGGTGCACGAAGCGTTCCAGCAGGTCGAGCCAGTTGTCCCGCTGCCAGATCTGCTCCCACAGGTAGGAGGTGGCGTACTTTCCGTGCTCCGTGGCCGGCGGGTTGCCCCTGCCGCCGGGACGGCCCGGCCCCGAGGAGCCGGTGTCAAAGGGCAGGAACCGGGTGGGCTTGCCCCGCAGTTGGGTGGTGACGAAGACCCGGTCGGGGTCGACGGCGAAGTTGGCGATCACCCGCCGGGAGAAGAGCAGCTCGGTGGGGTCGCGATCGGTGCGGTACTGCTCCTTGGCGTGCGCGACGCCCGAGCCGGTGAGCGGGTTCTTCAGCTCGGCGGTGGCCACCGGGATCCCGTTGAGGAACAGCGCGAGGTCCAGCCGGTTGCCCCGGTCGGACTGCTTGGTCGCGTACGCCAACTCCCGCACGACGGTGAGCCGGTTGTGGCGGTAGTCGGCGAGGATCGCGTCGGACTCGACAAAGGACGGCTTGAAGTACGCGACCCGGAGCCGTACGCCATGGTCCTTGACGCCCTTGCGGAGCACGTCGAGCAGCCCGTCGGTGGCGATGGCCTGGTCGAGGCGCTTGACGAACCCGCGCTGTGCGGCGGCCTGGTCGTCGCCGTAGAAGGCGATCAGCTCCTTCCACTCGGCGGCCTGGGTGGCGCCGACGAAGGTGAGGAGCTGGGCGGTGTCGAGGCCGAGTTCGGGGCGGTAGTCGGCGTTGTCGCCGGGTTCCCAGCCGTTGGCGAGGAGCGCAGCGACGATCGCGTCCCCGAAAGTCTGTTCGTGGTGGACCGCCATTGCCGCCTCCCGCAACGGGCCCGGGCCTCGGGCCACCGCCCACAGGAGACTACTGAGCAGTGGGCGTACCGCCCAGTTGCGCCGTTCGTCTGTCGGCATCCCGTCGGTTTCCCACCCCCTGAAGCCAGGCCGACGCGCCGTCAACTTTGACCACCGCGCCTGTCGACGGCGGTCATAGTAGGCATATGCGCGAATTGTCCCCTAGCGACCTCGGGCTGCTGCTCTCCGTCTTCGCCCTGCTCCTGGTCCTGTTCGGGATCGACTTCCACCTGTCCAGACGTGCCGTGCAGCAACACCGCCGAGGTGCGTTCTTCGCCAGCATCGTGAGTCTTGTCGGCGAACTCATGACGGCCATCGCTCTCGTGCTGACGTGGGTCGCGATGTGGAGCCCCGCCGCGTGGGCCCGGATCGACAACCTGCTCGTCTTCATCCCGGGCACGATCTCCATGCTCTGTGCGGTGCTCCTCACCGGCGGGAAGGCGCTCGACCGGGTGGTCCGCATTGCAAAGGACTCCGACCCCGACGACGACGGGTAGCGCGGATCAGGGCAACCAGGTCAGGCCGAGGGTGGCGGCGAGGCGGGTCACGTCGGCGGTGGGGGAGCCGGCGCGGAGCACGGCGGTGAGTGCGGTGTGGGCGGCGGGGCGCAGGCGGATCTCGGCGGGGGCGATGGCGTCGGCGGTGACCAGGGCGCGTCCGGCGGCGTGCGGGTCGCCGAGGTCGAGGTGGGTGCGGGTGATGTCGATCAGGTGGGCGGCCCGGTGTTCGGCGGGGAGCAGGTGCCAGGCGTCGTCGCCGGTGGCCCGCCGGTGGGTGGTGACGGCCCGATGATGGTCGCCGAGGTGCATGGCGGTCAGGGCGCGGGCGAGTTCGACGGTGGTGGGGCCGAATCCGACGCCGTCATGGTCGCGGTGGTGGCGTTCGTCGTGGGTGGCGGCGAGGCGGGCCGCGCGTTCGATGAGGTCGGCCGTGGCGGCGGCGTCTCCGGACACGGCGGCGGCGAGGGCGGCTTCGATCAGCAGGGTCCCCGTCAGGGCGGGCCCGCCCGCCGGGCAGTCGGGGGGCCGGGCCAGGTCGAGTTGGTGTACGGCGGTGAGGGCGGCGGTCATCGCCAGTCGGCCCCGCCGCAGGGCCCGGAGCGCCTGCGCGAGGGAGACCGCCGCGAGGCCGGCACGTCGTGGGTCACCGGCGGCTGCGGTCATCGCCCGGTCGGCGGCCAGCCAGGCCAGGTCGGCCTCGCCGAGTTTGACCAGCACCTGGGCGGCGAGCCGGTAGACCCGCACCAGCACCTCGGCGGTGGACGCGTCGCCCGGCTGCGGGTGGCAGGTGTGGCGGCTGTCGCCGAGCAGGTCGGGCAGCATCCGCAGCACCTGGGGGTGGTGACCGTTGCGGTACGCCGTCCACGCGTACCCCGCCTGGTCGTCGAGCTGCCGCACCGACGGCGGCGGCGACTGGCGGTCGTTGCCGGAGCCGGGCATGTCGTAGCGGGCGAGCGCCGCCCGCACCCCCTCCACGGCGCCGCCGCTGTCGGCGGCTCGGGCCCGCTGGACCTTGCCGGCGAGCAGGACGCCCGGGGCGACGCCGAGGGCCCCGGCGACCGTCTCGATCACCGAAAGTCGATCGAGGGTACGTACGCCACGCTCCACCTTGTCCACCCAGCTCTTCGACTTGCGGATCCGGTCGGCGAAGACCTGCTGACTCATGCCCCGACGCGCCCGCAACTGTGCCACCCGCCGCCCGATCGGCAGCTCGTTGCCGTTGCGCCGGCCCGGTCCGGTCACCGCTTCCACTCCGCGGGCCGCATGGCGTCAGTGGATTCCCCGCAGCGCGGACACCACCGTGACTTGACCTTGAACGCGAGCAGCCCGAGCAGGAAACCCGGCATCAGCCCACCGAACACGACTGACAGAACTTCGGAGATCACGAGCACTCTCGCTTTCTGACGAGGCGGAGAGCCGGGACGGTGCCACGGCCGCAGCCCTCGACCGGCCATGCACGCTCTGGGGTTGCTCGGCGGCGTGCTGTAACCAGGCTGGCGCATCAAGTGATGCGAAGCAAGCGTTCTGAGGGATGAGTGTCGGATTCGCATGTGAGTCGAAGCAGCTGATCCCAGGTGCGTTGGGGCAGAATCTGGGCATGCCTCGATTCACGCCCGCGACACCGCGCTCCCGGCGACTCGGCCGGGAGCTACGCAAGCTCCGTGAAGCAAAGGGACTGAAGGGCGAGCAGGTAGCGGAGATCGTCCGCTGCTCGTCGTCACGGATCAGTCGGATCGAGTCCGGCGAGATCAAGCCCCGCGTCGGTGACGTCATGGAGCTGCTGGTCGCGTACAGCATCAAGATTGACGAGGAGCCTGGCACGTCGTTGCTGGAACAGGCGCGTGGCCTGCGTGAGGAAGGCTGGTGGCAGCGCGTCGGCGGCAGGTACGCCACCTACATCGCGTACGAGACCGAGGCCGTCGAACTCAAGAACTTCGAGCCGATGCTGGTGCCCGGTCTGCTCCAGACCGAGCGCTACGCGCGGGAGGTCAACGTCATCGGCCGCGAGAGCGACCCGGACGAGATCGAGCAGCGGGTTGTCGCCCGGATGACCCGACAGGAGGTGCTGCGTCGGCAGCCAACCCCGCTGCGGATGCACGCCATCCTGTCCGAGGCGTCCCTGCGGACGGAGGTCGGCGGCCCGGACGTGCTGCGCGAGCAGCTCGACCACTTGGTGACGCTGAGCCGCCTGCCCAACGTCACGATCCAGGTCCTACGCTTCGAGGCCGGCGCTCACCTGGCGGACAGCAGTGGGTTTGCGCTGCTCAGCTTCGAGCAGGACGAGCCACCGTTGGGCTACATCGAGACCCTGGCCGGCGAGCTGTTCCTTGAGTCGAGCCGTGACCTGGCGCGGTTGTCGGCGGCGTACGACAATCTCAAGATGCTGGCGATGTCACCCGCCGAGTCGATCAAGTTCATCAAGGAGTTGAGCGCGCATGGAGCGTAACGCCTGGCGCAAGTCGAGCCGTTCCGGCAGCAACGGCCAGTGCGTGGAGGTGCGTGACCGGGGCGCTCTGGTGGACGTCCGAGACTCCAAAGCCCTGGCAGTCGGGATGCTGAGCTTCGACCCTGCGGCCTGGAGCGCGTTCGTCAGCGGCATCAAGTCGGCCAGCAGCCGTCCTTGAGCCGCGGCCACGCAGACCGGGAGTTGGCCGAAGCGGTGATTGGGGTTGCTGCGGGATCGTAGCCACCCCGATGCCCGGTGCCTACCGGTGCTCGGCCGCGAGTTGCTCCGCCTCTGCGATGAACTCGTCGAGTTCGGTCGCGGTGAAATTGGCCTGCAGAAGTATCTGTCCGAGCATGAAGAGTTCGGCCCCGAGGGCGGTCTCGGCGGCGATGGTGTCGACCAGTTCCGGTTCGCCGAGGGCAGCCCGGACGAGCCCTTCCATCTCAAGGGTCGGTAGAGAATCTTCCCCCTGATACTGGGTGCGGATCTCGGCGACCCAACGGGCCACGTCGGTCGGGCTGGTGCTGGGATCGAAGCGATGGTTGACCGCGAGGGCGAAGGCGGCCCCGATGACCCGGAGGCCGTTGGCCAAGCCGTGCTGGCCGATCTTCACCACCAGAGCATCGACGGAATCCCAGTCAGCCTTGGCCAGAGCCCGGATCAGTTCGCTGAGCGGTTGTTCGTTCACGTCTGTTGAACCTCGCTATCCATTTGCCGATCACTCCGGTGACCCGATGCGTTGCCACGCCAGCCAGCAGGCCGACCACTACAAGGTTTCCTGCGGCCTCTGCTCCATCTATCTTCGGCTGTGGTGTGGGACCCGGGGCGGGTGGGGTGCTGGTGCCGGCTGAGTGAGTGCCGGAGGGGCCGTTGAGGTCTCGAAGGGCTTTGGCCCACTGTTGAAGTGCATCGGTGGCTGATGATGCTTGCTCCTGCGCCTCGTCGGCCCTTCGCACCGAGCGGTTGAGGAACCCTCGTGTCTTCGCGCGAGCAAGGTCTCGTCGATCGCTGTCGGCCAACAGTTCCTCGCCGGACGGATGCACTGCTTCGGATGTGGCCTGCTGGGGAGCCGAACCGGGGGCGATGGCGTTCAGGTAGGCGGAGACATGCTTGGCGGCCTCGCTGCTCAGCCGCGCAAGCCGGTGAGCCTTGTCGACGCCGGTACGGCTGTGCGTAACCGCCGCACGAAGTTGCGGGTGACCGGTCCCTCTGCTGACTTCCGCATATAGTGCGTTTCCCTGGCCGACGTCCTCTGCGGCGCGTGTTGCTCGCACGGCGAGCCCATCGAGTTGGTTGACGGTTGACCTGAGTTGGGCAACGACCTCGGCGAGCAGGCTGCTCATCCCAGCACTTTCCCGTACTCGGTGCCGCTCTCCTGAGCGGCATCGATGGCCCGGAGGGTTAACTTCACCTCGCGCATCGCGTCGGCGATGGCCTGCCGGGCCTTTTCTGCCTCGGCGCGCCGGCTGTCATGCAGGGTAGCGAGCATGAGCCCGGCGGTGTCGTCCAGGGAGGCACCGATCCCCTCGGTGGTCGTCCTGCCATGGTCGAGCAGCCGGTGCGCTTCCCCGAGGGCTGCCTTGACCTCGCTGATGCTCACGGTCAGCCCAGGACGCTGATGTACCGGCGGGCCAACTCGGAACTGCCTTGGAGGGTGGTGGCCGCTTCGATCAGTCGCTGTTTGCTCTGCTCAGCCCGGCCAATCGCCTCCGAGATGGTGGGATGCCCGGTGCCGGCACCGACCGCACGCAGCCGGGCGAGAACCTGCTCGGTGCCCTCGATGGCCGCCCGGATCTGGCTGGTCGTCACGTTGCTCTGTTCGGCTGCCTGGGCAAGCTCTGCCTTGACCTGCTCGATGCTGGCCATGCCGTCCTTCCGGTCAACCGCGCGGCGGGATGCTGGTCGTCTGTGCAATGTGTAGCGGGACAGACACTATCCAACATGAATCCCCCTCCGCATCCCCGTGTCAGGATGGGGACGCGGAGGACGCAGCACCAGCGGCAATCTCAGTCCTCGATTCCTCGCCCGCTGGCGGTGGCGACGTCGATCTGACCGGTGACAGCGGCGGTGATCAGAGCTTGGCGACGTTCAATCAGTAGCGCGAGCTGTCGATCCAGCTCCTTCCTTACTCGAGCGATGGCATCGAGCCGCCTTCGGACGCTCCGTACTAGTTCACGTTGGCGTCCTACCGGGGGCAGCGGGATTGGGAAACTAAGGATCTTGCTGCTGTTCGTCGAGGCCAAGTTGGTTGTTCTTGAACCCGTGCTCTCGAAATAGCAGCGTCCGTGCATCGTCTGGGTCATCAGTGCCAGATAGTCGCCATCGAGCCGGTCCAACTCAGGGCGAAGTGCGAAGACATGATTCTGGTGCAGGCAGATGGGCAGTTGGCCATTCCATACGGTGCCTCGGCCGAGCTTATCTAGATCTCCGCCCTCCGTCATCAGAACATCGCCAGTGCGCAACGTGCATCGTTTCGCAGTTTCGCGCGGCACAGTCACTTCAGTGACGTTCGCAAGGTCCACGTAACCGGCTTGCACGTTCGCTACCCGTAGGTATGGGCGAGTCACGGCGTCGCCACCCACGTCGCGGTTGCCGTCGACGGTCAGGCCATTTTGCAGTCGACACACGTATCCGAGTCGCACCAGGGGGCCGTCTTCGCGCATGTCGGGCAACCAAGGCCACGGCGACCTTCCCCGCGCTGCGGTGAGTACGCCAGGTAGTAGTGCCTCGGAAACTTCTGCATACGAGCGCTCTTCCAGAAGGGCGCGCTGTCGCATCCGATCCGCTGCAAGTCTATCGATACGCGCGGTTTCGACGTCGAGGAAGTCAGTGATACGGTGCTGCTTCTCCATCGAAGGCGTCGGGATCCTCAGCTGTTCGATATCGGGCATGTAGATCGTCTTATGCGTAGAGCCGGCCGCGACTCGTTTGAGGTCGTTGGCCATCGCTCGCAGGGCGTGCAACAGGTAGCGGGGATCTAAGTCCGGGCCACAAGTCCAAGTCGCGAAGTCCTGGCTGGTAGCCATGTCCTCGCCCATGATCGCCGAGAATCCCACCGACGCCGTCCTGGATAAAATGACGGTGCCAGCCGGGTGCTTGACCGCAGCAGAGTTTGCCAGACCAACCTGGCTGATCTTTTCTTTGGTGTCCGTGATGACGTCCGTACTGCCGTTGCGAAGCTGCCAGACATCAGCCAAGGTGATCCAGGGGATGGAGCAGTTCTCCCAATATCCAGGGACGCTCCGGCTCGGGGTGTGGCCAGTCCCCAGCCGGGCGAGGAACCTGATCGGCACCGTGGGCCATCGCGAGTTGGCAAGCCAGGGCGCGATTTGCGTCTGGGTCACTTCGTCACCTCGCCCAGCAGTGCCTGGATCTCGGCCTCCAGCGCCTTCAACTCCGCGTCGATCTCCGCCAGCGGCCTCGGGGGCTTGTAGACGTAGAAGTGGCGGGTGAAGGGGATCTCGTACCCGATCTTGGTTTTCTCGTGGTCGATCCAGGCGTCCGGGACGTGGGGGAGCACCTCGCGGCGCAGGTATTCCTCGACGTCCTGGTCCAGCGGCACGTTCTCGTAGTCGCGCAGGTCCGCGTCCGGCTCCGGTTCGCCCTTGACGAGCTGCACCTCGCCCTCCGTGTCGCGCACGCCGACAATGTCCCGCATCGCCTTCTGGAACGCGGTGCCGGTGGGCCAGGCCGCCCCGCCCTCGGCCATCGCCTTCCGCAGCGCGTCCCACGCTGCCCGCTTCGTCGTCCACACCTGACCGATCAGCGGCTTCAGCGCGACGGTCAGCGTGTCGACGTCCGACACCTTCTGGATCGGCTTCGAGGCGGCCAGGGCGGTCAGCGTCTCCTCGGTGACCTCGAAGCGGAGCTTCAGCGGACGTTCGACGGTGATCCGGCGGTAGCCGAAGTCCTCGTTGGCGAAGACCTTCACCTTGCCGTGCCGCGGGTGCTCGGGGTCGCGGGCGGCGTCGAGCGCCTCCCCGTACAGCCGGGTTATGTCCTTGATCTGGTCTGGTGTGACGACCTTGCGCTTGTCGCCGAGCGACTTGCGCATCTTGGCGAACTGGTCGCGGGCGTCGAGCAGCACGACCCTGCCCTGGTGGTCCTTGGCCTTGCGGTTGGTGAGGATCCAGAAGTACGTGGAGATGCCGGTGTTGTAGAAGAGCTGGTCGGGCAGGGCGACGATGCCTTCGAGCAGGTCGTTCTCCAGGATCCACTGCCGGATGCGCGACTCGCCCGACTCGGCCGCCCCCGTGAACAGCGGCGAGCCGTTGAAGACGATGGCGATGCGGCTGCCGCCCCTGCCGTCGGCGGTGACCGGCTTCATCTTCGAGATCATGTGCTGGAGGAAGAGCAGCGAGCCGTCGTTGATCCGGGGCAGGCCGGCGCCGAACCGGCCGCTCTCGCCGAGCGTCTCGTATTCGCGCTCGACCTCGTCCTTGACCTTCTTCCACTCCACGCCGAACGGCGGGTTGGCCAGCAGGTAGTCGAAGTGCTTGCCGCGGTGGCCGTCGTCGCTGAACGAGTTGCCGAACTTGATGTTGTCCGGGTCCTGATCCTTGATCATCATGTCGGAGCGGCAGATCGCCCAGGACTCCGGATTCAGCTCCTGACCGAAGACGGTCACCGTCGCGGACGGGTTGAGCCGGGTGATGTGCTCCTCGGCCGCCGACAGCATGCCGCCGGTGCCGCACGCCGGATCCATCACCGTACGCGAGGTGCCCGGGATGCTCAGCGCGTCGTCGTCGGGGGCCACCAGCAGGTTCACCATCAGCTCGATGACCTCGCGCGGGGTGAAGTGCTCACCGGCCGTCTCGTTGGACTGCTCGGCGAAGCGCCGGATCAGCTCCTCGAAGACGTACCCCATCTGGTGGTTCGTGACGTTCGGGACCGGCTTGTCGTCCTCGCCGAGGATCACCTCGCCGGTCTTCGTGTCGCGCTGGTAGGGATGCAGGTCGAGGTCCGCGAAGCGGCCGAGCACCCGGTAGAGCAGGTTCGTGCTGTCGAGCCGCCGGATCTGCTGGGCGAACTCGTAGCGTTCCATCACCTCCTGCGCGTTCTCCGAGAACGCGCCGATGTAGGCGAGCAGGTGCTTCGCGGCCTGACCGGAGTCGCCGGCGATCGACTTCAAGGTGTAGCCGCTCACGTTGTAGAAGCGGTGCCCCGACGCGCGGCGCAGGAACCGGGAGACGTCCACGTCCTGGCCCTTGAAGCGGTCGTACTCCGTCAGGACCTTGCCCCGGGTGGGTTCCAGGACGCACTCCAGCCGGCGCAGCACCGTGAACGGCAGGATCACCTTGCCGTAGTCGGACTGCTTGTAGTCGCCGCGCAGGAGATCGGCGACCGACCAGGCGTGATTCGCCAGCTCGGAGTGCTTGGTGCTGTTCAACGTTGTCCTTCCGGTGGGAGCAGTGCACCGCCGGTCAGGCCGGCGGCAAGGGTGCGGGCGGTCTCGTCGGCGAGGCGGTTGGCGATGTCCGCCGCGACGCGCAGCGCGTGGAGCTGGCGGAACGCGTGGCCGTAGCGCTGCTGTTCGGCGAGGGGAAGCAGGGGGATGCGGAGCCGTCTGGGATCGATCCGGACCACGGTGGTGCCCGACGACGCGGAGCTGAGATTGTCCTCCGCCGCCAGGAACCCGGCCAGGAACCACGGGTCCAGGCGGGTCGGGTCGGGGCGCAGCAGATGCAGGTGCCGGCCGAGAAGGTGGCCGGCGTCGCGGGCGTCGGCGACGCGGGCGCTGCTCACACCCTCGTGCAGCATCTCGGGAAGGATGACGTCCCCCGCCTCGATGGTGACGTCCTCGTTCGAGCGACTCTCCTCGGCGGCACCCGAGGCCGGCCTGCGGGACACCACGTCCCGGGCGGTGAGCGTCCGGGGCAACTCGGAATCTTGCAGGACAGGGCTTGAGCTGCGGATCGCCGCCGGCGCGCGGAACAGCGTGAGGGCGGCACCCCGCAGCAGGTCCGCGACGCTGGCGCTGCGCCAGGCCCGGGGATCGGCGCCGACAGGAGGCCACGCGTCGCCGCGGCTGAGGGCCATCAGCCCCGTCGCTGCCCGCCGCAGCCGGCTCCTCAGCTCGTACGCCATCTCGGCAAGCTCGTCGGGCTTCGCCGCGACCGGAGCGGCGCGTACGTGGCGGGCAGGGCTGAGGTCGACCGCCTCGTCGAGCAGGTCGACGACCGGGACGGCCCGTGCCACGCCCGCAACGGGATCGTGGTTGTCGGGATGTCGGTCGAATTCCTGCCAGGCGTCGAGCGCCAAGCTACGGATCGCCGGCCAGTCCGACGTGGAGCGCCTGTCCGGCGTGTCGCCGGTGTCAGCGCTTCCGGTGCCGGCGGTGTCGACCATCAGGACGGTCGACGGCAGGGTCGCCTGCGGGTGTGGCCGTTCGAGCAGCCACAGTTGGAGGCCGATGTGCAGCGGCTGGGCCACCCCGACCGGCAGGGCGACGACGGCACGTAGTGCACCGCTGCGGATCATCTCGGCCCTGATCCGCCGCCCCGACGGCCGAAAGGCGGCTCCGGGCGGCATCAGCAGGACGGCACGGCCACCTGGAGTGAGGTGCGACAGACAGTGCTGTAGCCACGCCAGTTCCGACTCGCTCTTCGGCGGCAGCCCGAACAGCCACCGAGGGTCGTACGCCAGGTCCTCGTGGCCCCACTCGCGGTGGCCGTAGGGCGGGGTGCAGAGCACCGCGTCGGCGGCCAACGTCGGGAACGCGTCGTCGCGCATGCTGTCACCGACCTGGACCTGTGCCTTCGTCCCGCCAGCCTGCACGGCGAGGCGGGCGGCGGCCTGCGCGGCGAACACCCCCACCGCGTCCTGGCCGTACAAATTGCGGGCCCCGCGCCCGGCGGCGGCCAGGAGCAGACCACCCACCCCGCACGCAGGGTCGAAGACCCGATCCGGGTACGGCTCACCCGGGCCCGCGAGAAGCTCCGCCATGAGATCGGCGACAGGCAGCGGCGTGCGGTAGGCGCCCCCCGCCCTGCCGTCACTGACGTCTCCCTCGGCCAGCACCTCCAACGTCTGCGCCGCGCCCTCCTCGTCGACGCAACGCAGCACGGCACGAAGCACCTCGGCCTCGTCGGGCTGACCCGTGAGACTGCCGATGCCGGGGATGTCGACCGCGTACGACCGGCTCGTCTTCGCAGCCCATGCGGACAGTTGGTCATCGGGCAGCCCGACGGCTTTTTCCACCTCGCTGTCGGCAACGCGACTCGCCGCGACGACGAGCGGCAACAGTCTGCTTCGGTGGGCGAGGTCGGTCGCGCTGGTCCGTAAGGCCGTGCGCAGATCGTCGGCAGGAGAGCTGGCAGGCAGTTGCCCGCGCGCGGAAAGCCAGGCCCGGACGGCGTCCAGGTCGTACGCCGGGCTGGTCTCCGTCCCGCCCGACGGGGCAGGGAAGTCGGGATGACGCCGACGCCAGTTGCTCACGGTGGCGCGCGTGACCCCGGCCAGCCGGGAGATCTCGGCGGCGGTCACCTGGGTGGGCTGCGGCATGGGCGTCCTGTCAGTGGTCCTGCGTCTCGCCGTCACCCTACACGTGCCCGATTACGCCTAGGCTGTTTGACGGTGCTTTCAGCAAAACGTGTGTTAGGGTCGCTTTCACCAAGGCGCGGCCGGTCGTTCATCTCCCCCTGCCCGCATCCAACCCTCGGGCCTGCCACCCCCTCCAGGAGGACCCTCCGTGTCCATCGCCGTGCAGAGTTCCTACACCGCCGCCAAGAGCCGAAATCAGAGCCGGGAGAGCTGGTCGGTCATCTTTCGGCACCCCAGCAGGATCGATGCGGGTACGGGTGAGCCCGGCCGCCGGGTTCGTCGGGCGCTCGGGACGGCCGATGACGCCGAGGCCGCCCGGATGGTCGAACAGCTCAACGAGATCCTGCGCACCCCGGACCTCTGGGAGCCGACCGCACGGGCGAGCGCCGAGGCGCGATTCGACGCCCGGATCGTGGAGATCTTCCACGAGGACGTGGAGGCTGTGCAGCTCGACTTCGCAGGCGTACGCGAGGAGCTTCTTCCGCTTCCCACCGCGGCGGACGGCTACGAGACCGTGATGATGCTCGGCACGACCGGGGCAGGCAAGACGACGGTGGTGCGGCAGCTCCTCGGCACCGATCCGGAGACCGAGCGTTTCCCGTCCACGTCGACGGCGAAGACGACCGTCGCCGATACGGAGCTGATCACCAGCACGGACGAGACATACCACGCCGCCGTGACGTTCACGCCTCGCGACGAAGTGATCGACTACCTGAGCGACAACGTGTCAGCCGCCGCGCTGGCCGCCTTCAACGGCAAGGGCGACGCCGAGGTCGTCCGGCAGCTTCTCGATCACGTCAATCAGCGGTTCCGTTTCAGCTACGTGTTGGGCCGCGCCACCGCGCCGGCCGCCGACGACCTCGTGGACGATGACGTCGACGACGGCGAGGAGGTCGACCCGACCGAGTACGGCCAGGTCGACATCGAGTTCACCCAGCAGGTGATCCAGAAGGCGGTGCGCTCGGTCCGGACGATCGTCGAGCGGTATGCCAGCGACACCCGGGACGCGTTCGATCCCAGCGAGGAAGACGAACGGGCCGTCGCCGAATACATCGAGGAGAACCTCGACACCGCGTTGCGGCAGTCCGACGAGTTCCACGGCATCGTGGATTCCCTGATCGACGAGATCGAGAAGCGCTTCACCACGCTGGAAGTCGGTGACCTTCGGCGGAACCGGCAGGACTGGCCGGTCAGCTGGTTCTGGAGCACCGACGACAGAACGGCGTTCATCAAGAACGTCACCAGATTCTCCAGCAACTATGCCCCGCTGTTCGGTCGCCTGCTCACGCCGCTCGTCAACGGCATCCGGGTCAGTGGTCCGTTCGTACCGCAGTGGGCCGCCCAGCCGGCCAAGCTCGTCCTGGTCGACGGCGAAGGTCTCGGCCACACCCCGAAGTCGGTAGCCACCCTCTCGACCCGGGTCGCCCTGCAGCTCGAGAAAGTCGACGCCGTGCTTCTGGTCGACAACGCGGCCCAGCCGATGCAGGCGGCCCCGGTGGCGGCGCTCAAGGGCATCGCCGTCTCGGGCAACGCGATGAAACTGCACTTCCTCTTCACTCACTTCGACCAGGTCAAGGGCGACAACCTGCCGACATTCTCCGCCCGGGAGGAGCACGTGCTCGCCTCCGTGGAGAACGTGCTCAAGGCGATCGGCGACGAACTCGGCCCGGCCGCCGAGCGCGTCCTGCGTCGCCGCCTCGACTGCGCACGGTTCTTCGTCGGCGGGATCCACGAGCCGCTCAACGCGAAGAAGAAAATGGGAGGGCGGTCGATCGAGGAGCTCCAACGGCTGGTCGACGCCCTGGCCCACCCGGAGCAGGCTGTCGAAGCTGGCCCCAGCCGGCCCGTCTACGACCGGATGAATCTCTCCCTCGCGGTGACCGAAGCGGCGAAGAGCTTCCACCTGCGGTGGCGGGGACTGCTCGGGTTCGAGGTCAACCCGGACGCGCGGAAGGAGCACTGGACCCGCGTCAAGGCGTTGAGTCGCCGCCTGGCGGAAGGGTGGGTGGACGAATACGACAACCTCAAGCCGGTCGCTGATCTCCGCTATGCGCTGCAAGCGCAGGTATATCTCATGCTGCAGCAGCCGGTGCGCTGGGACGGGGGTCAGCCGAGCGACGACGAGAGGCAGACGATCATCGACGAGGTATCGAATGCCGTGACCGGGGAGCTGATCGATCTGGCCCGGCGCAGGCTCCAGCACGAAGTGCAGCGCAGCTGGCAGACGGCCTACAACCAGAGCGGCAAGGGATCCACGTTCGTCCGCGCCCGCATCATCGCCTCCGACATCTACGACAAGGGCGCCCCGGTGCCGACTGTCAACGCATCGCCGGACCAGAACCGCTTCCTGAAGGATGTCGCCGAAATCGTCTCCGAAGTGGCCCAGGAATTCGACATCGTGCTGAAGTGAGAGTTTTCGTGACGTTCACCGCGGCCCCCTGATCGCCGACACCCGCCGGCTCAACGCCTCGACGAGGTGCAGGAGCCGGTGGGTGGCGTTCTCGTCGTCTCGCGCCTCCTGCCCTCGGCCGGGGACGTCGCGCTCCGGGCACCGCCACGAGCCAGGGCGGCGCGACCGACGCGCTGGAGCGCCGGGGACGGGCCGCCCTCCGACCGTCAGCGGGGAGCGGGCTGCCCCAGCAACTCCAGCGCCAGGCGCATCAGTTCCGGGCCGGCCTTCTCGGGGCTGCCCGTGTCGAACGGCGGGTCGGGGTCGTACTCGACGACCAGTTGGAGTGCCTGCGCGATCCGTTCGCCGGCGATCTTCGCGGCGAGGTGCAGGGACATATCGATCCCGGCGGACATGCCGACGCCGGCCCCGCCGACCACCGCCGCCCGCAACACCGTCCGCTGGTTCACGTTCATGCTGAACATCGATTGCCCCCTTCGGTCGAGTTGAGCTTGCGCATGTCCCGGTGGTCGGTCACGCCGCCGCCCCGGGCGTCGTACGGCCGCACCGCCGTGAACGGCACGGTGTCGGCCGACCCGGCCGGCGGCGGTCGGCGTACCTCCGGCGCGGTTCGTCGGGGTCGTCAGTCGCCGGAGGGCCGTGCGCTGGCGCCCCGGGCGGACCTCGGGCGTGCCCCGTTCGCGGCCGCCGACCCGGTGAGCGCCGACGCGCGTCCGCTCAACGCGTCGACGCGTTCGACGAGTCGGCGTACGGCGTCCTCGTCGTCCGCGTCCACGGCCGTCACGCGTTCGAGCAGCGCGGCGTAGTCCGACGTCAGCGCCAGGTACTTCCTGCCGAAGGTCTCCTTGGCGCCGTCGACGTAGGCCTGGCGCGCCGCCATGGCGTACCACCGGTCGAGGTCGATGATCTGCTGGGCGAGCACGGCGGCGGCGGCGCTGAGCGCGCTGCGGGCGTCGGCGCTGTCGTCGCGGCGGCGGCGACGGGCGTCCGCGAGCCGGCCCGCGCGGCGGCCACCGACGTAGAGCACCGTCGCCCCGGCGACGACGGCCACGATGGCCGCGGCCGCGAGCAGGAAGCGGGGCAGCGACGGGCTGATCGTCCGCGCGCCGTCGGGAACGGTGCCGGCCTTCACCAACAGGTCGTAGTTGACGGTGACGACCTTCAGCGCCTCCAGGGGGCGGTCGGCGAAGGTGTCGACGCCCCGGCTGACGGCCATCTCCGCCACGAAGGCCCGGCCGAAGTTCCCGTCGTCGCGCCCGGGCAGCAGCGCGCACCCGTAGGTGTCGTACCCGTCGCCGTCGCGGCTCATCACCAGCACGACGGTCCCGTCGGCGGCGCGCTCGACCTGGCGGCAGCCCTGCCTGAGGTCAGCGCCCGGCGCCAACATCAGCACGACCAGCCGGCGGTTGCCGATGATCCGTTCGGCCGCCGCGCGGTCCAGCTCGACGCCCGGCGCGGCGTACACGGAGGAGGCGCGCACCTGGCGGGCGACCGGGCCCTCCAGCGCCCCGCCGGTCCACAACGCCCAGCCGGCCAGCGCCAGGCAGGCCAGGACGGCGATGCCGAAGGGCGTGCCGAACAGGTCGGCGAGCCGGCGTCGTACGGACTGGCTCACGACAACCTGCCCCGGAGGTAGAGGTGCGGGCGGTAGCTGGCGACTCCCAACGTCCGGGCGCCGTCGTCCAACTCGTCGGCCGCCTCGTCCAGCAACGTCCGCACGTGGCGGTCCGGTAGCCCCTCGTCCAGCGCGGCTCGGGCGGCCTGGAGCTTGACGATGCCCCGGGTCAGCGCCGGATCGCTGCGGGCGTCGGTGAGCAGGGACATCTCGACGGCGAGCGCGGTGAGACCGGCCAACCGGGCGGGCGTGCCACCCCGTCCGGGATCGCCCCGCCGGACCACCAGGGCGTCCGACCGGCGCAGCGACCGGACCGAGAGGATCAGGAACGTCGCCACGCAGCCCGCGAAGAGCCACGGCAGGGCGGGCAGCGCCACCCGCAGCGGGTCGACCGGCTGGTACGGCAGCGGGCGGTCGAACAGCCCCGAGTAGCGCAGGTCGGTGACCCGGTTCAGGTACGCCGTCAGGATGTTGCCCTGGGGGTAGTCGTACCGGCTCAGCCGGCCGCCGAACTGGCCGTAGAAACTTGCCCCGGCCAGCTCCGCGAAGTCGTCGGCCGCCGGGCCGTGGTACTCGATCCAGAGGCCGTACATCACGACGATCGGCGTGCCCGGGAACAGCTCGGCCAGCGCCGGCCCGTACCGGGGCACCGGCTCGCCGAACGGCTGCGCGGGCAGCGCCACGTACCGGGCGCCGTCCGGGAAGGCGTTGCGCGCGGCCTTGTCGGGGACGCCGGTCAGCGTGGCCCCGGCCCCCAGGTGCAGGCCGGTGGCCCGCAGGTCGGCGGCGACGGCAGCCAGCTCCCGGTCGGTCGGGTCACGCCACCGCAGCTCGTCGTGCTCGGGCGGGTCGGGCGCGTCCCGCAGCGCGGCGATCAACGCCACCAGCAGGCCTGTCACGTCGGCGGTGGCGAACTGGGCGCGCCAGCCGGGCAGGGTGTCGGGTACGGCCTGGTAGATGCCGCCGCTGACCTCGGTGCCGATCACCCGGACGGTCGCGTTCTTCACGTCCCGTACCCGTTTGCGTTCGTCCTCGTCGAGCCCGGGCGGCGCGACCAGGATGCGGACGGGTTCGGCGCCGGCGGCCTCGCGGACCCGCTGCTCGTTCCAGCGTGCGGTCGCGCCGGGGAGCCGCACCACGGACTCGGCGGCCACCAGCGCGGTCATCTCGTCCACCGAGGGTACGCTCGCGTCGCTCAGCTCACCCGCCGAGCCCTCGTCGATCTTCGCCGGAGCGGCTGGCGACCGGCCGTAGCTGACGTCGACGCTCTGCCGCTGGGCGAGCAGGAAGACGACCAGGACGACCACGGCGACGCCGAGCAGCGCCCAGCGCAGCAGCTCGTGGCGGTGGCGCCTACGGGGGGTCACTGGTGTGTCCGCCACAGCCGGTCGGCCTCCCTTGCGTGTTCTGCCGCCGTCCGGGCGGCGGACGCCCCGCCGCGTCCGGCGGCGATCGATTCGGCGCGGGCCAGCAACTGCTCGGCCTGCGGCACCCGGGTCGCCGCCGCGTCCCGGCTGACGGCCGCGCTGTCGATGGCCGCGCGCGCGGCGGACCAGGCGGTCCGCCGTTCCCGCCCCCGCGCCCGCCACCTCGGCAGCAGGGTCGTCGCGAAGCCCGCGCCGACCAGCAGGACGCCGCCGACCAACCAGGCGAGGAGGGTGTGGGACATGCGCTCCAACCATCGGGCGAGGGATACGGGGGTGCGCTCGGGAGCTGTCGTCGCAGGCAGGGGTACGACCGAGTCTGGCTCATCGAGGCGAATCGGTGCGAACCAGCCCCACCGGCCCTGGCCTCGGTCGGCCCGGCATGCCGGGGTCGTCGTATCGTCTCCGCATGGCGCACTCGGTCTGGGCGGACGGCAAGGCCTACGAGGCGTACGTGGGCCGGTGGAGCCGCCCCGTCGCGGGGGAGTTCCTGCGGTGGCTGGCCGTGCCACCGGGCCGCCGCTGGCTCGACGTGGGCTGCGGCACGGGCGCGCTCACGTCGACCGTGCTGGCACTGGGGGACCCGAGGCACGTCTCGGGCGTCGACAGCTCGCCGGGCTTCGTCGCGTACGCCCGTGCGGCCGTCCGCGACGAACGGGCGGCCTTCCAGGTCGGCGACGCCCGGGCACTGCCGCTGCCCGACCGCTGCGTCGACGTCGTCGTCAGTGGCCTGGCGGTCAACTTCGTGCCCGAGCCGGCACGCGCCGTCGCCGAGTTCGCCCGGGTCGTCCGCCCCGGCGGGGTGGCCGCCGCCTACGTCTGGGACTACGCCGGCGGCATGGCGCTGCTGCGTCACTTCTGGGCCGCCGCCGCCCTGCTCGACCCGGCCGTGGCCGAGCGGGACGAGGGCCGCCGGTTCGCGGTGTGCGACCCGGACTCCCTGCACGGGATGTGGACCGACGCGGGCCTGACGGCGGTGGCGCTCCGGCCCGTCGACGTGCCCATGGTGTTCGCGGACGTCGACGACTACTGGACGCCGTTCCTCGGCGGCCAGGGCCCCGCCCCCTCGTACGTCGCCTCCCTGCCGGCACCGCAGCGCGCCCGCCTGCGCGACCTGCTCGCGGCCCGCCTGCCCGTGGCGCCGGACGGCTCGATCCGGCTCACCGCCCGGGCCTGGGCCGTCCGGGGCGCGGCGCCGGCCTGAACGCCCGCAGGTGCCCGCCGGGCCTTCGCGGTCGGAGGCGCACAGCCGGGTGATGCCGTCCGGCTGTCCGCTTCGAGACCCAGCGGTACCCGCCGCCGACGTCCTCGGTCAACCTGATCCGTGACGCCGGGTGTTTCGCCCGTCGTGGAGATCGGAGGACCGATGAAGGCCCGTTTCCGATGGCGGTCGACCCGGATGACGCTGTTCGCGGCCCTGGTCGCCGCGCTGGTCGCCGTACTGCTGCCCGCCTCGCCGGCGTTCGCGCTGCCCTCCGGTAGCGGCTGGTCGGCTTCGTGGAGCTACTACCATCCCACCGCCTACCAGTACGCCGGCACGCTGCCCGGCGTCCGACTGACCGGCTACGCCACCGACAACTCAGGCACCAGCACCACGGTCGGCACGATCGAGGACACCGCCGACGACGGCCGCTGCGCCAGGGTGATGCTCTACGCCAACGGCGTCGGCTACGTCGCCGACCGGACCACCTGCGGCAGCGGCAGCTACCTGACCTACTCCACCGGCAGCTACAGCCAGGGGCTGCTGGTGATCGTCTACCGGATGGTCGCGGGCACCACCACCCACGACAAGGGCTTCGCCATGTTCGTTCCCGGTTCGTCCGCCGATCCGGAGATGCGCACCGTGGGTACGGGCGCCAGCTGGTCGTACTACACGTCGGCGGCGTTCCAGTACACGGTCACCCGTCCCGGCGTGCGGCTGACCGGATACGGCGCCCACCAGTACACGGACCAGCGCTCCTCGCTGAACACGGTGGAGAAGACCGCCGCCACGGTCGGCTGCGCCACGGCCAAGGTCACCGGCGGTGTGTCCACCAGCGGCGGCACCTGCGTCAACGGCGGCAGCACGTCCTTCTCCCGCGCCGACCTGACCAACAACCTGGAGGCGTCCGCCTGCTACCAGCCGGTCCCGGGCACCCGGCGCTGCCTCGCGGTGAGCATCCCCGAGCCCTGGTGACCCGACCGGCACCCGGTGGACGCACCCGGCCCACCGACCCGGCAGTCCCGCCGTCCCCAAACCGACCCGGGGACGGCGGGTCCGTCAGCGGCGGCGCTTCGGCAGGTCGAACTGGTCGGCGGCCCGGCAGTCGCGTGGACCGCCGACCGCGCCCGGCCCGGCCCGGTCGAGCGCCGCGCGCGCCCGGATCCGGCCCAGGTTCCAGGCGTGCCAGGGGTCCGGCTCGTCGAGGTCCTTGGCGACCCAGCTCAGCGTGCAGCGGCGCACCGGATCGGGCAGGCCCGCCAGGGCCGGCGTCGCGTCGGCCGAGAGCGCCCGCAGGTACCAGGCGTCGATCTTCCCCGTCTGCTCGTACCGGGCGATGTTGCGGCGGGCGGCGTAGTCCTCCGGATTGAGCACGGCCAGGCCCAGCAGCATCACCACGGCGAGCGCCACCGTCGTGCCGGGGATCCAGGCCCCGCGCCAGCGGAGCCCGGCCACCAGGATCATCAGGAACACGGTGCCGAGCAGCAGCTCGAACGCCATCACGAAGAGCCGCTCGCCGGTGAAGCTGTACGCCTTCTGGTACGTGTACATGCGGGACAGCGCCGACCCCACGATGACGAAGCTGAGCACGCTGAGCAGACCCAGCAGGACCCGCAGCAGGTGGCGCTCGACAGCCCGGTCCCGCCGCGCCCAGCGGGCCACCCCGCCGAGCACGGCCAGCGTCAGCATGGTGACGACGACGAGCTGCCAGAACCCGCTGCGCGCGTACTCCGCGTAGCTGAGGCCGGCGGTGCGCAGCACGTGTCGCTGCCCACCGAACAGGACGGTGAACTGCACCGCCACGAAACCGCCGAAGAGCAGCGTCAGGGCGCTGATGACCGGCGCCCACTCCACGAGGCCGAAGCGGCGCGTGCCGGACCGGTCCATCGTCGACAGGTCGGGCGGCGCGGCCAGCGTGTAGACGGCGGCGACGGCGCAGAGCCCGCCGACGGCGGCGAGGAGGAGCCAGCGGAACGTCGCGCCGCCGTTGACCTCGGGAACCAGCTCGCCGAGCATCACGGAGAAGGCGCCGTCGGCCGAGGACAGGAGCGCGCCGAAGACGATAAGCGCGGCCACGGTGGCCGCGGCCGACCCGACGACCCGACGGGCCAGGTGCGGGTTCGCCGGGGCGTGCAGGTGCCCACGCACCCACGGCTGCCCCCGGAACGCCGCGAAGGGGGCTGCCACCAGGCTGAACAGGATGGAGCGGACGAGCCGGCCGCCCACGATCGCGAGGGTCGCGCAGCAGAGCGCGCCGAGCACGCAGAACGTCACCAGCCACCAGGCGTTGCGGAAGGCCAGGACCGACAGCAGCGCCAGGGCCGCCACCGCCCAGCCGGCGCGGATCCGCCGGTCGGCGCGCGGCAGTTCTGCGCCCGTCCGCCGGACCGCGAGGACCACCGCGACGGTCAGGGCGAGCCAGCCGAGGAACCAGCCGATGCCGGTGCGGGTGAGCGGTACGAAGAACGCCAGGCCCAGCGCTCCGGCGAGGACCGCGAGCGGCACGGCCCGGCCCTGGGCGGGCGCGGGCCCCGGCCAGCGGGTGTCGAGGAACGACGGTGGGCGGGGGACCGGCTGGTAGCCGCGGTACGGCGCCGGCGCGCCGGACGGCACCCCGATCCGGTACGGCGCCGGCAGCGGCGCGGCGGCGGGCTGTTGGACGATGGTCGCCGGCGGGCGGGCAGCGGATGTGCCGGTGCCCGCCGACGGGGCGGCCGGTGCTCCGGCGGTGGCCGGTGGCGCGGCGTCCGCCGCCGTCACCGCGACGGTCTGCGTCGGAATGCTCTCTTCCGGCCCGACGACGGCCGTCGGGGCTGGCGCGGCGGTCGCCTCGGCCGGCCTGGGGGCGGGGACGGCCGGTGCCGGGGCCGGCGGGCCCGCGGCGACCGGAGCCGCCTCGGTGGTGGCCGGCATCAGCGGGATGAACACCGCGTAACCGCGCGTCCCGGGCGGGATGCTGACGGGGATCGCCCAGGCGGGTGCGCCCTCCGCCCCGGGCCACACCATCGGGGGTGGCGCGCCCTCGATGGACGGCATGACGAGCAGGTGCGGCGTCGCGTCTCCGGGGCCGTCACCGTCGGTGCTGCCGGTCGGCTCGCCGGACCCCGGGGGGCCCGACACCGGTGGTGGCTGGGTCACGAAGCCCCTCCTCGTTAGAACGGTCGGCACACTGTACGGCCGACTCCGGGCCCGCCGCCGCCCCCGACACCGACAGCAGGGCTCCGGGACCAGCAGACAGCCGCAGCCGGATGGCCGTACCCGGTCACAGCGGTGCAGGCACGGGCAGGCGGATCGGGCGGGCGGCGCGCCCGATCGATCCTCGGTAACGTGCTCGGCCGTGGCCACTGGCGTACCTCCCGGCGAGTGGTGGGAGGCCCTTCCTCCGCGGCAGGTCAGCCACCTGCCCGGCATCGACGCCGAGTTGCTCCAGGTAGGACTCGATCCGGCACCGGCCGCCGCCCCGGTCGTCGTTCGGTACCACGTACCGGCCCGACGGGGCTTCACCGAGTTGCTCGCCGCCGTCCTCGACGAGTTGGACGGGGCCGCACTCACGCTGTTCCCCCGCTGGTTGCCCGGTGCCGAACGGCTCGACGGGTCCGGCACGCTGGGCGTCGCTGCGGTGCGGTCCCTTGCCATGCGGGCCGCCGCGCACTCCGAGCACTTCGGCCCGTTCCTGGCCGACCTCGCCGAGCGCGCGCTGCGCGGGGAGGACCGGCAGCACCGGCCGCGCTTTCCGGCAGAGGTACGGGCTGCCGGCCTGGCCCGGGTCGTGGCCTCCGCGTACGACCGTGACCGGTGCGTCCTGCTGGTCGGCCTGACCGACGAGCTGACCACGGAGACCGAACGCGCGTTGGTTGCCGCCGCCGAATGGCTGGTGCGGCACGGCCGCCTCACCGTCTGGCTGGCCGGGCCAGAACTGCGGACGGTCGACCGGATCCGGTCGGTTCAGGTTGCGCTGCCGTCGAGCCTGACCGAGTTGGCGGTGCAGGCGGGTCGGGTTCCCGACACCGTCCGCGAGCCTCCGCCGGCACTGACGTTTCCGCCGCTGTCCGGTGTCCCGCGCGGCGACAGCGCCGCCGAGCAGGCACTGGAGCTGGCACTGACGCCACACGAGTGGGCCCGGGGGAGGCGCTGGAACCACACGTACGACTGGCACCTGCTCGGCGAGACCTACCGCCTGGACCTCTTCTGGCCGGCCGAGGGACTTGCGGTCGAGGTGGACGGCCCGGAACATCGGGGACGAATCAGATTCGCCAACGACCGGCGGCGTGACGTGCGGCTGCAACTCCTCGGGCTGGACGTGCTCCGGTTCACCAACGAGCAGGTGCTGTCCGACGTCCAGGCCGTGGTCGGCATGATCCGGCAACTGCTGACCCGTCGTCGCCTGGCCGGCGCGCACCCCCACGAAGAAGAGGCACCATGACGAGCACGGCGGACCTTCCCCACCTGACGCCCAACCAGATCAACGCGCTCGTGGTGCTCATGGTCGAGGCCCGCGAACTGACCAACAACGAGCTGAAGGAGTTGGCCGGGTTCAGCCTCACCGGCGCCGACAACGCCAAACTCGTCAAGCTCGGCCTGGTCGAGACCGACCGGTCCCACCGGCCCTTCTCCCACGAGCTGACCGACGAGGGGTGGCGGGTGGTGCGGCAGCTGCACGGCGGCGCCCCGCCCGCACGTAGTGGCTCAGCCACCCGTTCGCTGTTCACCCTGCTGGCCAACCTGCACCGTTCGCTGAGCCGGTTGGGGCTCAGCCACGCCGACTTCTTCACGCCGCCGTCGGCCACTTCAGGTCCGGCGGCCAGCCCGACGCCTCCCAGCGCGGCGCCAGCGCCGGCGGCCACCGAGCCGGACGCCGTGGAGGCCCTGATCCGCGCCGCCTATCACGAGCTGACCCGGGAGCCGGGAGCGTGGGTGGGGCTCGCCGACCTGCGCGAGCGCCTCGGCCGGCAGGACCGCGCCACCGTCGACGCGACGTTGCGCGCGATGGTCCACCGGGACGGCGTACGGATCATCCCGGTCGCCAACACCAAGTCGTTGACCGCGCGGGACCGGGCGGCCGCGGTGCGCATCGGGGACGAGGAGAACCACACCCTGGCGATCGGCTCGGCATGATCCCGGAGGACGTGAGGGCCGCACTCGAGGCGGTCAGTCTCAACCCTGCGGTCACTCCCGACGACGTGTGGCGGCCCAGCCCGCACGACGTGCCGGAGCTGCACGAGAAGGTGGTCGCGGAGATCCTGCGCGGCGTGGGGAGGGCCCGCACCGACGACACCACGGTGCCCCTCGGCGTGGCCATGCAGGGGCGGGCCGGCGCCGGCAAGACCCACCTGCTCGGGGCGGTGCGGGATCGGATCCAGCGCGAGGGCGGCTACTTCTTCCTGGTCGACATGGTCAGCGGGAAGACGTTCTGGGAGAGCGTGGCGCTGGCCCTGGTCGAGGGCATGGGACGGGACGCGATCGGCTGGGGCACCCAGCTGCGCACGTTCCTGCGTCGGCTCACCGCCCAGCTTGGCATCCCGGCGGAGGTACGCGACGCGGTCGCCGGGACGAAGCCGGTCACCCGGGAGCACCTGGACACCTTCGTGCGGGCCCTGCGGACGCGCCATCGCGAGATCGGCCGGGACTGCCAGGACACCGCCCGGGCACTCGTCCTGCACGGCGCGCTGGACTTCGAGGCACAGGACGTCGGCTACGCCCATCTGATCTCCGAGCCGGGTGACCCGGACGGTCGCGCGGCGTGGGGGCTGACCCCGGCGATCCGTACCCCGCAGCAGATCGTCCAGGACGTCTCGCGGCTGATGGCGCTGACGCTCGACCCCACGGTGATAGCCGTCGACCAGCTCGACACGCTCTTCGCCCAGACCAGCACCGCCATGTTCGACCAGTACGCCGGGCTGGAGGACGCCCAGGCGAAGGTCGTCGGGCCCATCGCCGACGGCCTGCTGAAGCTGCGTGACGTCACCCGCCGGACGCTGATCGTGGTGTCGTGCCTGCCGGACACCTGGGAGCTGTTGACGAGGAGCGCGCCCACTCCGGTCGGCGACCGGTTCCGGCAGGCGATCCTCCCCGACCGGATTCCCACCCCCGAGATCGGCCGGGCCATCGTCGCGAAGCGGTTCACCGCCGCCTTCGCCGGGCCGCGTTTCGCACCGCCGTACCCGACCTGGCCGATCAGCGAGAAGGCGTTCGTCGACGCCTCGGCGTTGACGCCCCGGGCGCTGCTGCGCCGGGTGGACCGGCACGTCGCCTGGTGCCGGGACCGGGGCGAGGTGACCGAGCTCGACCGTCTCATCGAGGTCGTCGACCACGTCGTCGGCGGGTCCGAGCCGCCGGACGGGAGTGCCGCCGTCGGCCCGACGTCGTGCCGCGACCCGGACACCGGTGACGACGTGCGCCTGCGGCAGCTCGACGCCCGCTTCGCCGAGCTGGTGGCGGGGGCGGACGTGGCGGGTGCGCTCGATCCGCGGACCGAGGACGAGCACATGCCGGCGCTCCTCGCCGCCGGTCTGGCGGCCTGGATCGCCGAGCGGTCCCCGATAGGCGCCAGCTACAGGTACGACCCGCTGCCGGGCCGCAAACCGGCGCTGCACGGGCGGCTGACCGAGGTGCTGGACGAGGCCACCGAGAACGAGGCGCACTGGTGCTTCCGCGGGATCTCCCATCCGAACGCGATCGCGGCGACCGCCAGGGTGAAGGCGGCCTGCACCATGGCGGGCCTCGACCGTGCGCTGCCGCAGCGGCGGCTGGTGCTGTTGCGCAACGGCCCGTGGCCGACCGGGAAGCGTACGGCCGAGGTGTTGGCGGCCTTCGACGCGGCCGGCGGCGTCCGCTGCGGCGTCCCGGAGGCGGACCTGCGGGTGTTCGCCGCGCTTCGTGAGCTGAGCGGCGAACCGGCCTCGGTTCTCCAGGAGTGGCTGGTCGCGCGCCGACCGGCCGGCTCTACGCAGCTGTTCGCCACGATCCTCGGCGACTCCGCTGGGGCGGCCCGTGCGGAGGCCGGGCCGGTCGCCCGGTCAGTCGGGCCGACTGCCGAGGTGGGCGGCGAGGACGAGACGCGGGTCGACGGCGGGAGGGGCGCGGTCGACGGAACTTCGATCCTGTTGGGGCGGACCACCGACGGGGCGCGGCCGTTCGCGGTGGACCTGGAGTCGCTGCGCCGTCACACGGTGATCTTCGCCGGCTCCGGCTCCGGCAAGACCGTGCTGATCCGGCGACTGGTCGAGGAGTGCGCACGGGAGGGCGTCTCCGCGATCGTGCTCGATCCCAACAACGACCTCGCCCGCCTGGGCGATCCCTGGCCGCAGCCGCCGGCCGGATGGGGCCCCGGTGACGCCGAGCGGGCCCGCGACCACTTCGAACACACCGAGGTGGTGGTCTGGACGCCCCGGGTCAACGCCGGTCGACCGCTGAGCTTCCAGCCGCTGCCGGACTTCACCCCCGTACGCGACTCGCCGGACGAATTCGACCAGGCGATCCGCTCGGCGGTGGAGGCACTCGCCCCGCGCGCCAGTGTGGACCGGCCGACGAAGGTGGCCCAGCAGGGAAAGGCCGTGCTGACCGAGGCCCTCCAGGCGTACGCGAGGAGCGGAATGGTGGGCCTGCCCGGCTTCACCGAGTTCCTCGCCGAACTGCCCGACGGGGTGAGCCGGTTGAGCCGGGCGGACAAGCTGGCCCAGGATCTGGCCGAGACTCTGAAGGCCGCCATGGTCACCGATCCGTTGTTCGGCGGTGTCGGCGCCCCGGCCGATCCGGGCCTGCTGCTCACCCCCTCGCCGGGTCGTCGCGCACGCATCTCGGTGATCAGCTTTGTGGGGCTCACGTCGGACCAGGAACGGCAGGGCTTCGTCAACCAGCTCCAGATGGCCCTGTTCGCCTGGATCAAGCGGCACCCGGCGGGCGGGCGACCGCTGGGCGGGCTCTTGGTGATGGACGAGGCGCAGACTCTCGCCCCGTCGTCCGGGCAGACGGCCTGCACGGCCAGCACGATCGCCCTCGCCTCTCAGGCCCGCAAGTACGGGCTCGGGTTGGTCTTCGCCACCCAGGCGCCGAAGGGGCTGCACAACCAGATCTCGGGCAACGCCACCACGCAGTTCTTCGGGCTGCTCAACGCTCCCGCGCAGATCGACGCGGCCCGTCAGTTGGCGGAGGCCAAGGGCGGGCGGCTGCCCGACATCGGCCTCATGCAGAGCGGCCAGTTCTACGTGGCCGGGGAGGGCTTCGCGTTCGTCAAGGTGGACACGCCGATGTGCCTGTCCCACCACCCGAAGGCGCCGCTCAGCCCGGAGGAGGTCGTCGCCAGGGCAGCTTCGGCACAATTCCGGCCGGAGCGCAGTCACCTGCCGGACATGCCGGCCGTCCGATAACCGACAGGACGCCGATCGCCTTTCCGGCGCACTGTTGTAGCAGGTCAGAGGCGTGAGGATGGCGGGCCACAACCCATTCCTCGGGCCCGGCGGGGACAGCATCGTCCCCGCCGACACCGCCATCACCGAACCCGACCCCGCGACGCCCCCGGCGTAACGCAGCGCCGGCCGCCCACGCAGCGTGAGGTCGCGCTCCGGCAGTCCCGTCCCGGGTGCCCGGGCGGAAGCCGCCGCACCCTGCCCACCGGAACCGGCCCTGGCCACGCGCCGGTCGGTCCGGTCACCGAGCACGAGAGGAGCCGGCAATGGCCGCTCCCACCGCCACCGCCTCCCTGAACGCCTCCACCTACTCACCCGGCGACCAGATGATCCTGACGGTCACCTACGGCGACGCCGACACCAAGCCGGTGACCGTCACGATCGTGGTGACCGACGCGCAGGGCAACAGCAGCGCGCCGGTCAAGGTCACCGCCGTCATCGACCCGCTCACCCTCACCGTCACCGACGACTCCGGCCGCACCTGGACCAGGGCGTCGGACAACGGGTCCGTCGCCGTCTACCGGGCGGTGGCGTGATGCCCCGGGTCACCGTCACCGTGCGCGACAACGCCGGACGTACCGCCACCGCGACCGCCGACTACACGATCGCGCCGCCGGTGCTGGGCGGCTACTACCTCTCCGGCGGCGCCGACCCGACGGCCGACATGGCCGGCGGCAACTTCCGCTCGCTGACCCAGTACCGCAGCTTCGCCGACGGTTACATCTTCCCCGGCTACCAACGGCCGTGGTTCGTCACGCTCGGCAGGGCCGGGGTGCAGATGAACATGGTGCTGGAGCTGAAGCACTACGGCGCGCCCGACGCCGGGCCGCAGACCTTCACCGTGGACGGCGTGACCTACACCGTCCCGGCGCCCGCGATGACCATCCAGCAGCGCCCGGGCACGACCTGGCCCCGGGCGTACGGCTACAGCCAGGTCCTGGCCGGGCACTGCGACGGGCTCTTCGCCCGCGCTCTGTCCCAGTACCGGACCATGGGCTTCGGGGTGAACATCCAGCTCGCCTCCGAACTGGACACCGACCACGAGTTCGGCACCACCGAGTCCGGCGTCACCTACAACTGGGCGCAGTCGGACGCCCGCGCGGTGCAGGCGATGACGTACATCGTGAACTGGTTCAAGGCCCGCCAGCTGCCGGCCGGCACCACGTTCTCGGTGGGAGTGGGCGGCTTCGACCGGGCCTGCTTCCAGCGCACCCACCCGGAGGCGCTGATGGCCAGGCTCGACTTCCTCCAGTGGAACGCCTACGCCACCAGCCCCACCCACACGGCGCTGGCCCGGTTCCGCCGGGCGAAGGACTGGGCGGTGGCCGACCTCGGCCCGGTCGCCCTCTCCCGCCCGGTGATCATCGCCGAGTGGGGCGTACGGGTGGCGGAGGTGCCGGACCAGGCGGGCTGGATCGCCACCGTCCCGGCCGCCATCGCCCAGCTCAACGCCGAGCAGGGACCCCGGATCGCGCGGACCAACTACTTCAACTCGGGCTGGGGCACCCTGTCGCCGAAGTCGACGGGGCTGGCCGCGCTGAAGGCGGCGTACGCCACCCGGCCGTACGTCTGAACGGCCGGAGATCCGCCAGGAGGACCCGGGAGCCGGGGGCGGAGGGATAGACGTCGATCATGAGATCCATCGATGGTGGTATAAGATCCGCCAGATCGTGCGCAGGCCCGCTCGTGCGCCTCCCGGTGTGATGTCCACCGAGCCCGCTGCGCCAGGACAGCCATGGAGATCATGTGAAGTTCAGTCGTCTCGCCCCTGCGATGGCCGCCCTCGTGCTCGCGGTCGGCGCCGTGGTCGCCCCGGCCGGCGCCGCGCAGGCGCATCCGGAGGCGGACACGGTCAACGTCTATCCGCCGATCCAGGGATCGTCCACCTGGGACCGGTTCGGTCTCTCCGGGCCGACCTCGCACCACATCGTCTTCGGCCACTGGGGCTACCCGAACGACTGGGCTGTCGACATCTACCGCAATCCGGGTGCCACGATCGTCTCGCCGTTCGGCACCAAGACGGCTTCCGGGCACCCGGTCGCCGTCAAGGTGGTCACCGTCCAGGCCGGCTGCGCGACCCGCAACCTCGCCGACGGCGGTTACCGCATCGGGCTCGAGGCCCGGGACACCACGACCGGGCAGATCCTCGGCCGGGCGGACGTGATGCACGTGAACAACAAGCCCGGTGGCATCGTCGTCGGCGCCTCGGTCGGTCCGTGGACCAAGCTCGGCGAGACGGGCCGCTTCCGCTGGTCCAGCTGCTACCAGGTCAACGGTGACAGCGGGGCCCACATCCACCTCGAAGTGATCAACCAGCACCGCTACTCGTGCTACGTGTCCCGCGGTGCGAACACCGCCCTGACCGACCTGACCGTGGTGGGCAAGGTCGGCGTGCACTACACGGGGCAGCGGCAGCGCTGCTGACCCGTCGATCGACGGCGGGCGGGTGCCCCGGCTCCGGTCGGAAGCCGGGACACCCGCCCGCGCGCCGCTGCACCCCGGGGTCAGTAGGCCAGCTCCACCGGCCGGCCGAGCACCCGCGCGCCGTTGTTGGCGAGCCAGCCCTCGGCCGCCGCCGCGTGCTGGCTGAACGTGTGGATGTCGCGGAACCGGCGCTGCAACGGCGACGAGTCCCGGGCCGCCCCGCCGCCGGCCGCCCGGTAACAGGTGTCGACCGCGGCGGCTGCCCGCTCCGTCACCCAGGGCAGCGCGGCGGAGATCCGTGGGTGCAGCGCGGGGATCGCCGCCGGATCGGTGGCGCAGGCCGCCCAGAGCTCGTCGGCCAGGTCCCGCAGCAGCGCCCGGGCGGCCCGTACGTCCAGGTCGGCGCGGCCGAGCTGGAGGCGGAAGGCCGGCGAGTCGGCGAGCGACTGCCGGGCGTAGAGCCGCTGCCGGCCGCCCTCGAGCAGCGCGACCATGTCGTCCAGCGCGCCCTGCGCGATGCCGACCGCCACCGCGCCGAGGTGCAGGACGAAGTGGACCAGCGGCGCCACGAAGCCCGGCCCCGGTACGCAGGGCACGCCGGTGAACAGGTCGAAGCTCTCCTCCGTGGGGCAGAAGGCGTCCGCCACCTCGATGTCGTGGCTGCCGGTGCCGCGCAGGCCGAGCACGTGCCAGGTGTCGTGCACGGTGACCCGGGAGGCCGGGAAGAGCATGGAGCGCATCGCCGGCGGTCCCCCCGCCGGCCCGCCGTCCCCGGTCAGCACGCAGTTGCCGAAGATCCAGTCGGCGTGCCGGGAGCCGCTCGCGAACGCCCACCGGCCGGTGACCCGGAAGCCGCCGTCGACCGGCTCGGCGCGCCCCTGCGGGGCGAACCCGCCCCCGACGATCACGTCCGGCCCGTCGGCGTAGACCTTGTCGAACCGGTCGCGGGAGAGCATCGCCACCAGGTGCGGCGTCTCGGCGCCGATCATCACCGTCCACCCGGTGGAGCCGTCGGCCCGGGCCAGCGACTCCAGCACCCGCAGCCCGGTGTGCAGGTCCGCCTCGTACCCGCCGTGGCTGCGGGGGACGAACATCCGGAAGCAGCCGGCCGCCCGCAGCGAGTCGAGCAGATCGGCGGGCAGGCCCCGGGCCGCCTCGATCTCCCCGGCCCGGCGGGACACCTCCGGGAGCAGCGCGTCCACCGCCCCCGTCAGCCCGTCCCGGTGCTGGTCCTCCATGGGTTCCTCCTCGCCTCGTCGCTCGGCCTCCACTCTGGACCGGCGGACGACCCGGGGCCAGGCTCGCCGCTATCGGATGCCCGCCACTTCGCGCGGTGGGCACCCGCCCGACGCCGCCGCCCGGGGAAGGGCCGGAACGGCACGCCGGCCCGGCCCGCTCCCTATGCTCGAAGCATGGAACTGCGGATCTTCACCGAACCCCAGCAGGGCGCGACGTACGACGACCTGCTCGCCGTGGCCCGCTGCGCGGAGGAGGTCGGCTACGGTGCCTTCTTCCGTTCCGACCACTACCTGAAGATGGGCGCGGTGAGCGGCGACCCCGGCCCGACGGACGCGTGGACCACGCTCGCCGGGCTGGCCCGGGACACCCGGCGGATCCGGCTGGGCACGCTGATGACCGCCGCCACCTTCCGGCTGCCCGGCCCGCTGGCCATCACCGTGGCGCAGGTCGACCAGATGAGCGGCGGCCGGGTCGAGCTGGGCATCGGCACCGGCTGGTACGCCGAGGAGCACACCGCGTACGGGATCCCCTTCCCGTCGCTGGGGGAGCGCTTCGACCGGCTGGAGGAACAGCTCGCGGTCGTCACGGGGCTCTGGGCGACGCCGCCCGGCGCGACCTTCGACTTCGCCGGGACGTACTACCCGGTCAGCGACTCGCCCGCCCTACCGAAGCCGGTGCAGGACCCGCGCCCGCCGATCCTGCTCGGCGGCATGGGCCCGAAGCGCACGCCCCGCCTGGCCGCCCGCTACGCCGACGAGTTCAACCTGCCGTTCGCCTCGATCGAGGACTCCGCCGCCCAGTTCGACCGGGTCCGGGCCGCCTGCGCCGAGACTGGCCGCGACCCGGGCGAGCTGCGCTGGTCCAACGCCCTGGTGCTCTGCTGCGGGCGGGACGACGCCGAAGTGGCCCGGCGGGCCGCCGCGATCGGCCGGGAGCCGGACGAGCTGCGCGAGAACGGCCTGGCGGGCACCCCGGCCGAGGTGGTCGACAAGATCGGCCGGTACGCCGAGATCGGCAGCGAGCGGCTCTACCTCCAGGTGCACGACCTGGCCGACCTCGACCACCTGGAGCTGGTCGCCGCCGAGGTGAAGCCCCAGCTCTGAGCCGGCGGGCAACCGCCGCTCCGCCACCGCGTCGACCTCCCTGCGCCGACGACGGCGGGAAGTCGCGCGCGCGGGGCGGCGGCCCCGTCGTGCCGGCCGTCAGGCGCGGCCCACCCGGGGCGCCGGCCCCGGATGGGGCACCGGGCGCGGCGGGGGCGTCGGCGGCGGCGCCGGCTTGGGGCGGGGCGTGGTGCCCGCCGGGTACGCCCCGGCCGGCGCCGCCGGTCCGATGCCGGTCGGGTCGATCTCCTCCTCGGAGGGGAACACGTCGCCCTGCGGGGCGGGATCGCGATAGCTGCTCATCGGCGTAGGGTTCCCCGACGAGGGCGCGATAACCGTGCCCGATCGACCGGTTTCCGTCCCGCCCTGCTCGTCGGATGATGCGTCCCGACGACCACGGTGTCGAACGGGGGTACGACATGGAACTGCACCGCAACCGGGGGGCGTTGGTGCCCGCGACCACCGCCGAGGCCGGGCCGCGGCACAACTGGGCGGGCAACGTCCGCTACGCCGCCCGCCGCCTCCACCGCCCCTCCTCGCTCGACGAGCTGCGCCGGCTGGTGGCGGGCAGCGACCGCCTCCGGGTGGTGGGCACCGGGCACTCGTTCAACCGCCTCGGGGACACCACCGGGGACCTGGTCTCGCTGGCCGGGCTGCCCGCGACCGTCGCGCTCGACCCGGACCGCCGGGCCGTCACCGTGCCGGCCGCCATGCGGTACGGGGACCTCGCGGCCTGGCTGCACCCGCGCGGGTACGCCCTGGCCAACCTCGCCTCGCTGCCGCACATCTCGGTCGCCGGGGCGGTCGCCACCGGCACCCACGGCTCGGGGGAGACGATCGGCAACCTGGCCAGCGCGGTCGCCGGGCTGGAACTGGTCACCGCCGGCGGCGACCTGCTGACCGTGGATCGGGCGGCCGACGGGGACACCTTCGCCGGGATGGTCGTGTCGCTGGGCGCGCTGGGCGTCGTCACCCGGGTCACCCTGGACGTGGTGCCGACCTTCGAGATCCGCCAGCACGTCCGCCTCGGCCTGTCCCGCGCGGAGCTGGACGCGGCGTTCGCCTCGGCGTACAGCGTCAGCGTCTTCACCGACTGGCGGTCGCCGCGGCTGCGGGAGGTGTGGGTCAAGCAGCGCGCGGACGCGGCCCCGCTCCCGGCGGACTGGCTCGGCACGACGGCGGCCGACGCGCCGCGGCACCCGGTGCCGGGCATGCCCGCGCGGAACTGCACCCCGCAGCTCGGCGAGCCGGGCCCGTGGCACGAACGGCTGCCGCACTTCCGGCTGGGGTTCACGCCCAGCAGTGGAACGGAGTTGCAGTCGGAGTACCACGTGCCGCGCGGCTCGGCGTCGGAGGCGCTGGCCGCGCTCGATCCGGTGGCGCACCTGATCGCGCCGGTGCTCCAGGTCTGCGAGCTGCGGGCGGTGGCCGCCGACGGGCTGTGGCTCAGCCCGAACCACGGGCGGGACAGCCTGGCCATCCACTTCACCTGGACCGCCGACGCGGCGGCGGTGCTGCCGGTGGTGGCGGCGGTGGAGGAGCGGCTCGCGCCGTTCGCGCCGCGCCCGCACTGGGGGAAGGTCTTCGGCCTCGCCCCGGCGGCGGTCGCCGCGGCCCTGCCCCGGTACGCCGACTTCCTCGACCTGGCGTGCCGCCTGGACCCGGCCGGCACGTTCCGCACGGACCTGCTCGACCACTACCTTCCCCGCGACTAGCGACCGGGCCGGCTGCCCTGCATCTGATCGCGGAGGCTGCCGCGCTGCACCGCCCGGCTGATGTCGCTCGGCGAGACGATCCCGACGAGGCGGCCGTCGGCCACCACCAGCGCGCGGCCGTCGGCGCACTCGCTGAGCCGGGGGAGCAGCTCGTTCAGCGGCTCGTCCGGCCGGGCGAGCACCAGCTCGTCGGCGCGGCAGGCCACCTCGGCCAGCGTGGTGCCGGCCCGGCGGTCCGCCGGGATGCCGCGCACCCGGTCGAGGGTGACCAGGCCGACGGGCCGGTCGTCCTCGATCAGCGGCAGCGCCGTGTGCCGGTACGCGAAGAGGTAGTGGTCGACGAAGTCGCCCACCGTCATCTGTCCCGACGCGGTCTGCGGCTGCGGCGTCATCACGTCGGCCACCCGGATGCCCTGAAGCGCGCTGCCCATCCGGGCCTGCCGCTCCTCCATGCCGGCGGCGCCGATCAGGAACCAACCGATCAGGGTCAGCCACAGCCCGCCGATGCCGATGCCGGCCAGGAACTGCCACAGCCCCAGCCCGATCAGCACCGCGCCGAGCGCCCAGCCGGCCCGGGCGGCGACGACCGACGCCTTCGTCCGGTCGCCGGTCGCCTTCCACACGGCGGCGCGCAGCAGCCGCCCGCCGTCCAGCGGGGCGGCCGGCAGCGCGTTGAAGACCGCGAGCAGCACGTTGATGCCGGCCAGCCAGGCCAGCGAGCCCAGCAGCAGCCCCTCCACCCCGGCCATGGCGAGCACCACCGCGATCGCGCCGAAGAAGAGCCCGATCAGCAGGCTCACCAGCGGGCCGACGCCGGCGATGCGCAGCTCCGCGCCCGGGTCGCGCGCCTCGCCGCGCAGCTCGGCCACCCCGCCGAAGAGCCAGAGGGTGATCCCGCCGACCTCCAGCCCGTTGCGCTTGGCGACGATCGCGTGCGAGACCTCGTGGGCGAGCAGGCCGAGGAAGAAGACCACCGCCGCGGCGAGCCCCGCCAGGACGTACGCGGCGACGGGCCGGTCCGGGTAGGCCCGGGGGAACTGGTTGGCCGACAGCCCCCAGGCGATCAGCGCGAAGATGACCAGGACGCTCCAGTTGACCCCGACCGGCACGCCCGCGATCCGGCCGAGCCGGAAACTCGCCCTCATGTTTCGGGTACTACCCGCGATCGTCGCGCCCATGCCAGTTCGGAAGGCCATGCTGGCCGATGCCGCGACGGGCGGACCGTCGATGACGAGGTCCTGGCCGGTCGCTGCGCCGGGATCCGGCGTGGTCGGCGCTCAGGCCCACCGCCAGCGGAAATGACGGACGGCGGCCCGCTGAACCAGTCGGACCGCCGTTCGCAGGATGGAGATCAGAGCGGGCGGATGTTCTCCGCCTGCGGGCCCTTCTGGCCCTGGGTGATGTCGAACTCCACCCGCTGGTTCTCATCGAGGCTGCGGAAGCCGCTCGATGCGATCGCGGAGAAGTGGGCGAAGACGTCGGGGCCGCCGCCGTCCTGGGCGATGAAGCCGAAGCCCTTGTCGGCGTTGAACCACTTCACGGTACCTGTAGCCATGTCTGCTCCTTCGCAGGCTGTTGGAGGCCGCACGGTGTGCGAACTCTTACGCCGCCGCGTTGATCGCCCGCGCCGAACCGACACGACAAACGAAAAGAGCGCCTGGAGGAGGTTTCAGATAACCCCATCAGGCGCCGGAAACGTCTACGGAAATCAAAACTGCAACAAGGAGACCGTAGCACAGGCGGGTGACAGCCCCTGGTCTCCCTGCGTGTGTCCCTGTCCTGGCGGCGCGACATCCGCAGGTTCTTCGGGGTGCGGCAGACGGTCCTTCTCGTGGTGGAGAAGGACCGTGTGGCGCGGGGTCAGGTAGCGCCGGCCTGCTGGCGGCACTGGTGGTCGCGGTTGTGCTGGAGGGCTTCTTCCAGCTGGTCTTCGAGGATGATGATCCGGCAGGCGGCTTCGAGGGCGGTGCCCTGGTCGACCATCTCCCGGGCCCGTGCGGCCAGGCGCAGCTGGTAGCGGGAGTAGCGGCGATGTCCGCCGGCGGAGCGGAACGGGATGATCAGCTTCGCCTCGTCGAGGCGGCGCAGGAAATCCTGCGAGGCGCCCACGATCTCGGCGGCGCGGCCCATGGTGTAGGCGGGGTAGTCGTCGTCGTTGAGCATGTCGTCGGGTTGGGCCATGCATTCCTCTTCGTGAACGAGGGCCCCGGCGCGTGTTGCGCCGGGGCCCAGGGTTACGGGTTGAATACACCATCTACCGACAGGTTCGTCGGGTTCTCGTTTCCGCACCGTGCCGCTATCAGCAGGCGGTGCGAGGATCGCATAAGCGTGACCGGAGACCACCTCACGTTCGATGGGGCTACGGCGTCCACCTCAGAACTTGCACTACGTCCTGACGGCGGGCGATCCAACGGCGTCCAGCCCTCCCTTTCCTCTTCTTGCATTGCCTACGGTTGCTATCCGCCGATGCCGGAGCCCCACGCGACTTCATGGCCCCGCACATGTGCGGCGGATCCTTGCTGCATCAGGCGGAGCCCCGAACATTGCATCGGCCCTGCCTGCGGTTGCCCTGACCTGGAGTTACGTCAAGGTCTTGTCCTGCGGTTGCCCTGACCTGGAGTTACGTCAAGGTCTTGTCCTGCACGTGCCGTGTTGCGTGCGGTGATGTGGTTCCACCGCAGTTGCCGAGCGAGCCGCGAGAAGTTCCGGGCCCTGCTTCGACGTTCGTCCTGCTCTCGTCAGCGTCTGCAACTGATCTCTGTCGTCAACGGAGGCAACATTACCCAGCCCCACCAAGAATGTCTAGTCTCGGGAGACCAGATTTTCTCGGCCGCTGATCACGGGTTCCCTGCCGTGCCGCCAGCGCCCGGCGACGCGCAGGTCAGCCAGGGCTTCGAGATGACCCGCGCGGTACGCGAGGTGCTGCTGGGGGCGTCTGGCATCGGCCACACTCGCCGCTCGCCTGGCGGATCTGGACCGGGCCGCCACAGTGCTCGGCGAGCCGGTCCGGTTCGTGGCTGTCTGACCTGCGGTACGTAATCAACTGCTCACGGCGACGTTGACGGCTTCCCCGTGGACGTATACCTATTTAGTCATCGTCGTCAATTTCCCGGTCGCCGCCACGAGCAGATGGCCGGGAGACGCAGAGGAGTCCATGTGAACCGACGTACCTTCCGCCGCGCCGTCCTGTCACTCGGCATCGCGACCACCACCCTGGTCGCGGCGATCGGCACCCCGGCGTACGCCCGGCCCGACCACCCCGCACCGGCCCCGGCGGTCGCCAGCCCGGTGTTCGCCATCACCGACGGCGTGGCCCGTCAGGTGGCCCTCACCGGTCGGTCCGAGCTGACCCGGTTGGGCGGCTCCGCCGTGAACGGCCCGGTCGACCTGCTCGCCGCCGGCGTCGACGCCCGGCTCGCCGGTGACCTCCGCGCCGCCAACCAGCGGCTGCTGGTCGCCAAGGGCCTGCCGGGCGGCACCGGCTCGCTGTTGCGGTTGCGGCTGGCCCACTCGGACATGCGCGCGGCGCTGGCCCGCGGCGAAGCGCCGCTGGTGGCCGCCGTCCCGACCGACGACTCGGCGACGAGCGTGACCGCCTACGACCGCTCCGGCGGCACGGTGGTGCTGGATGCCACGCGGGTGCCGCGGCAGCCGGTGCTCGTGGTGGACGTGGACACCGAGCGGGCGCTCACCGCGGGGCTGGCGATGATGCGCCAGGAGCTGGGCGAGAGGGGCATCGGCCGGGCGGCTCCGGCGCGTCCGGCGACCCGCGCCTCCGGGGTGACCGCGTCGGCCGGTTACTGGGCCACCAAGGTCGACGCCGTGCGGCTGAGCGACGACGAGGAGCCCTGGATCAAGGGGGACGCCGAGATCTACAACCTCGTGGCCGGGTTCGGGTTGGACGGCAAGGTCAAGGTCGACCTCGTGCAGATGCCGTACCTGGACCACGACGGCACCACCTACTACCCGAACCAGCTGCTGGTGCACTTCTCCTCGTACAAGTACAACCTGGCCGACGTGGTCATGATGGAGGACGACGGGGACACCAACTACTCGTCCCTGGTCAAGGCCATCGCGGGCGCCCTGCTGGTGATCGTGGACGGTGGCGCGTACACCCCGCTGGTCAACGCGATCCTGGACGCCATCCCCACCTCCTGGTACACCGACGACCCGGACTTCGTGGACGCCTGGTACACCCTGAGCACCGCCAGCAGCGGCCGGAAGAACGGCGCGGGCGCCAACGGCTGGATGGACCTCTCCCCGTACTGGGTCGCGCAGTTCTGACCGGCCCGCTCGGCCCCGCTGGACGACTTCGAGCAGCGGATCATTCCATCTAGATATTTCCATGCATTACAGTGACGCCGTGCCAGCCCGTACGGGTATGGGCGGCCCCGGCGGCCTCCTGGCGCCCCCTACTTCCGTGAGAGGTGCTCGTGATCAGTAACTCCTCAGCGCGCCGCCGCACCCTGCTGGCTGCCGCCGCTGGTCTCGTCGTGGCTCCCTGGGCGGCGACCGGAACCGCGCATGCGGCGGTCCCGAAGGTCTACCTCGACCCCGGGCATGGCGGCACCGACCCCGGCGCGGTCGGCAACGGCCTGACCGAGAAGGCCCTGACCCTCAGCATTGCGCTTCAGACCCGCGACATCCTCAAGGCCAACTACAGCGTCGACGTACGGATGTCCCGCACCTCAGACATCACCCGCAGTCTCACGTACCGTACGAGCGACGCCAACGCGTGGGGCGCCACGATCTTCGTCAGCATCCACATCAACTCCGGCGGCGGTACGGGTTTCGAAAGCTACCGGTACCCGGGCACCTCCAGCGCCCTGCACAGTCCGGTGCACTCCCGGGTCCTGTCGGGCATGCGCACCGTCGGCTCGGTCACCGACCGCGGCCTGAAGACCGCCAACTTCCATGTGCTGCGCGAGACCGCCATGCCCGCCGTCCTGACCGAGAACCTGTTCATCGACACCGTGGCCGATGCGAACCTGCTCAAGCGCGCCGCCTTCATCACCGCCACGGCCCGAGGGCACGCCAACGGCATCGCCGCCTACCTCGGCCTCTAGGGTGCTGCGTCTCTGAATCGCCTGCACGCCGCGGCGGGTGTTCGGCGAGGGTGCCCGTCCGCGGTCCTGGCCATACGTACGGGGGTGGCTGCTCGTTCAGGTCGGCAGCCACCCCATGGTCATGGCCGTGACGGAGTCAGCCAGCGGCTTTGGCGACGATGCGACTGATCTCCTCCTGACCGAAGGCCCGCAGGGTCGTGGTGCGGACGTTGCCCGCCCCGCCGAGCCGCAGGAGCGCCGCGGAGGCGGTTTCGTCGTCGGGCGCCTCGACGATGGCCACGAGGTCGTACGGACCGACGGTCCACCAGATGTTCAGGAGATTCGCCCCGAGCTTCTGTGTCGCTGCGGCGAAGGCCTCGGCGCGCTTCGCGGTGTCCTTGAAGCCTTGGATCCCCTGATCGGTCCAGTTCAGCAACGCGACATACGTCGGCATGGTCCTCCACCTCCACGAAGAGATCTCATCGTAAGGCAGTTTCTGGGGCATATTGACCAAAAGTGACCAGAGGGTCGGCACCGGTGGTGGACTGGAGCGCGATCGGTGTGGCGTGACGAGCTGCTGGCATTCCGTCAGTATGCAGCGGGTATGGTCGGAGTATGACTCGCCGCATCACGATCAGCCTGCCCGACGACGTGGCCGCGTACGTCGAGCGCACGCAGGGCACCACGTCCGGTTTCATCGCCGGGATCCTTCGTCGGAAGATGCGTGCCGACAGTCTTCGTGCGAAGTGGGCGCAGCTCGGTTACGTGGTCACCGACGAGGACGTCGAGCAGACCCGCGCCCGCCTGGCGGCTCTCGCGCCCGTCAGTGACGAGCAGCACGCCCGCAACGTCGAGTGGCTCAGCCAGTTCGACAACGAGGGGACCGCCGCCGCGTGAACGGTCTCGTCCTCGACACCTCCGCCCTGCTGGCGTACGCGTCGGGCACGAGCGTCGAGCCCGGTGCCATGCTGACCCTGGCCGAGGAGGATCCCGACCAGCAGGTGTGGATTCCGGCGCTCTGTCTCGGGCAGGCGCAGCTCGAACTCGCGGGCACGCCCGCCGCCGCCATGCTTGATCTGCTGTTCACGGAGGACCGCGACATTCAGGTGGCGGTCTACGACGCTGCGACGAGTCGGCGGGTGGCCCGCATCGCGGCCGCGTTCACCGTGTCACTGGACGTCGCGCACGCGATCGCCACGGCGATCCTCTACCGCTGCTATCTGGTGACCCGGGACCGGAAGGCCATCGAAGCGGCGGCGCCACCCGGCTTGGACGTCTTCGACCTCGGCGAGACCTGGGACTGACGCGCATCGGTGGTGGCGGCCGGACCTGCCGTTGATATCACGTCACCGGTGGGCCGGCGGAACGCCACGTGTGGCGGGACGTCGCCATGCCGACAGCCGGCCGGGTCCGGGTGTGTCCGCCCCGTCGGGGATAGTGGCGAGGTGGCTGGGTTGACCGTGGAGAGCGACGACGCGTACCTCTGGCTGGAAGATCTTGATGGTGCGGACGCCGCGCGGTGGGTGCGGGACCGCAACGCGGAGACCGTGGCCGCCCTGACCGGCGGAGAGGGGTTCGCCGCCCTGCGGGCCGAGCTCCGCCAGGTGCTCGACGCGGACGACCGCATCCCCTACCCCGGGTGGCGCGGCGACCATCTCTACTACAACTTCTGGACCGACGCGGCGCGCCCGCGCGGGGTCTGGCGACGGACGACGCTGGAGCAGTACCGCCGGTCGGAGCCGGAGTGGGACGTGCTGCTCGACCTGGACGCGCTGGCCGCCGAGGAGGGCGAGAGCTGGGTCTGGGGCGGCGCGACGGTGCTGCGGCCCGGCTACGGGCGCGCCCTGGTGAGCCTCTCCCGGGGCGGGGGCGACGCGGTCGTGGTGCGGGAGTTCGACCTCGACCGCCGCGTCTTCGTCGAGGACGGCTTCACGCTGCCCGAGGCGAAGAGCGACGTGGGCTGGATCGACGCCGACCAGATCTACGTCGCCACCGACTTCGGGCCCGGCTCGCTGACCTCCTCGGGCTATCCCCGGGTGGTCAAGCGGTGGCGGCGGGGCACGCCGCTGGCCGAGGCCGAGATCGTCCACGAGGGGCAGGCCGACGACGTCGCCGTGTGGGCCTCGCACGACCCGACGCCCGGCTTCGCGCGTGACTTCGTGGGCCGCCGGCTGGACTTCTACCGCTCGGAGCAGCACCTGCTGACCGCGACGGGGGAGCGGATCCGGGTGGCCGTGCCGGAGGACGCCGGGTGGGACGTGCACCGGGAGTGGCTGCTCGTCCGGCCGCGCTCGCCGTGGGCGGTCGGCGGGGTGACCCACCCCGCGGGCGCCCTGCTGGCGGCCCGGTTCGACGCGTTCCTCGCCGGGGAACGGGAGATGACGGTGCTCTTCCGCCCCGACGACCGTACGGCGCTCAGCGGCTGGTCCTGGACCCGCAACCGGCTGATCCTGGCCACCCTCGTCGACGTGCGGAGCCGGCTGGAGGTGCTGACGCCCGACGGGGAGGGCTGGCGGCGGGAGCCGCTGCCCGGGGTGCCGGAGTTCGATCACAGCGAGGTCGTGGACACCGACCCGGACAACGACGACGCCTACCTGCTCGCCTCGGAGGGGTTCCTCCAGCCGGCGACGCTGCGCCTCGGGCAGGTCGGCGGCGCGGTCGGGACGCTCAAGCGGGCACCGGCGTCCTTCGACGCGAACGGCTTGGCGGTACGGCAGTTCTTCGCCACCTCGGCCGACGGCACGCGGGTGCCGTACTTCGTGGTGGGCGACCCGGACGCGCCAGCCGGTCCGACGCTGCTCACCGGCTACGGCGGGTTCGAGATCCCCCTCACCCCGCACTACAGCGGGGTGATCGGCCGGGGGTGGCTGGCCCGGGGTGGCACCTACGTGGTGGCGAACATCCGGGGCGGCGGGGAGTACGGCCCCGGGTGGCACCGCGCCGCGCTGCGCGAGAACCGGCCCCGCGCGTACGAGGACTTCGCGGCGGTGGCGGCGGACCTGGTGAGCCGGGGCGTCACCACGCCGCAGCGGCTCGGGGTCGAGGGCGGCAGCAACGGCGGCCTCCTGACGGGGGTGATGCTCACCCGTTACCCGTCGCTCTTCGGGGCGGTCGTCGCGCACGTGCCGCTGCTGGACATGCGGCGCTACCACCGGATGCTGGCCGGCGCCTCGTGGATGGCCGAGTACGGCGACCCGGACGTGGCGGCCGACTGGGACTTCCTGCGCGGCTACTCGCCGTACCACAACGTCGACGGCGACCGGGCGTACCCGCCGGTCCTGCTCGTCACCTCGACCCGCGACGACCGGGTGCATCCCGGGCACGCCCGCAAGATGGCGGCCCGGCTGCGCGAGCACGGCCACGACGTGGCCTACTACGAGAACGTCGAGGGCGGGCACGGCGCGGCGGCGAACAACGAGCAGCGCGCCTTCGTCTGGGCGTTGACGCTGGAGTTCCTGTGGCGAAAGCTGGCCGGACGACCGCACCGGCCGGTGCCCCGCCAGCTTCCGCCCGTTGACGTCGAGTCCGCCGACCGGGCGTCCGACTGGTAAGTGCGAAGGCTGAGCGGACAGGGCAACGAAGTCGGCGCACTGGGCGAACGTCGAGTTCGTCGGCGCCGACGGGCCGCCGCAGGGCTGCCTCGTCCAGCACCATCCACAGCTTGGGAGGGCTGTCGCTGGCCTGGCGACGCATCCGCAGCTCGACCCGCCGCTCGACTCCCTCGGTGGGGGCATCCGGGTGCTCGTCGCGGATGACCGCACGGGCGTAGTCGGCGCTCTGAAGTAGACCCCGAATCAGTTGAGGCTGGAAGGCGCGAATCCCCGACGCCTCCGCCTCCAGCCCGACGTAGACCTCGAATCGGTCCGGTAGCACCTCGTCGTACGCCTGTCACCAGCCGTGCTGGCGTGGATCCCGGGCAACCTGCACGAGCGCGTCGACCTCCTCGCCTTCGATGCCGTACCGCTCAAGGAGATCCGATCCGGGCTGCGGGGCGCCAGGTCGACGGCCGCCTGCCCGCGTATCGCACGGGCAGGCGACCGTGTCCTGGCTGCTGCACGGCGCGGGCGGATACGGGCGCAGGCTCGCGCAGTCCGGGGGCCGGGCCCAGCAGGGTGACCGAGTCGGTGTCAGATGCCGCAGGTCGGAGCGACCCAGCTCCACTTGTTGGTGGCGCCGTCGTCGTTGTTCTCGTACCGGCTGTCGGCGTGGATGTGATCGTCGTGGTCCGGGTAGCCAGGGCCGAGGATTCCACTGAACCCGTGGTAGCGGGCCTGCTTGCCGATCGTGCAGAGGGAGTAGTTGCTCGACCAGATGTCAGCGGCGGTGCCGTAGAGGTGCTGGCTGTTGCTGGCGCCGCCGATCTGGCTGTTGCAGGTGTAACCCCGGAATCCCCGGACGGACAGCGACCGGTCGCCCAGGGCGTGCCGCAGCGCTTCCAGCTTCCACATGGTGCGCAGGATGTTGGCCTTGGTCGTCGCTGCGGATACCGGACCACCGGAGAAGCCGCCGTAGCAGACGTCGTCCATCTCGGCGAAGCTGAAGTGGATGGGGCTGCAGTCGTCGTCCTGCAGCGAGTAGATCTTGTTGAACGTCTGAGTGCCGGCGATACCGTCGGCGGACAGCCCGTACGCCGCCTGGAACCGCTGCACCGCCGCTGCGGTGCCCGCGCCGTAGACCCCGTCGACCGCGACGACGTTCTGGTAGCCGGCCCAGCCGGCCACCCGGATCTGCAACTGGCGGACGTCGTCACCGGACATGCCCTGGGAAAGCTGGCGCCCCCAGGTGTAGCAGCCGTCGGCGTACGCGGCGGATCCGGTGGCGCCGACACCGAACACCGTCGCGGTCAGTGTCAACATCAGCGCCAGGACGGAGCGCACAACAAGAGATTTCCGCATCAGGTTCCTTCCGAGATCAATGATCGAAACCAGTGGATTCTGATCGTTGCTCCCAGTGCCCGTCAACGTAGGCAAACCCCTATCCCACGGTTCGCGGTTCCCGCCTGAAGGCATGGTCGGGAGGCCGCCCGAGCCGACACGGTGGACATGTGGTCCTCCGTGTCGGCCGGGTCGCGAACTTCACGATGGCGCGGGATCCAGTTGCGCATGCCGGTCGTGCTCAGGCCGTAGCAGTAGCCCCGGCGTACGGGCTGCCCTCCACGCCCAGGGCGGCGGGGAGTGGCGGCTGTCGCCCGACCAGGCGCCGCCGTTGGAGGCGAGGTAGTTGGCCTGGACGGGAGGTGGCCTTGCAAGGCAGGACCCGCCGGTCGGTCAGACGCCCGGGGGCGTGGGACCCGGGAAGTTGCGCTGCGGGCAGGTGTAGGGGCGGGCGGGGTCGTACCGGTGCAGGGCGACCGCCGTTCCGCCCGGCGGGGTGGTCGTCACCGGTGCGGCGTCCGCGACCATCAGCAGGCCGTGGACGCCGCTGTGGTTCGCACGGTAGAGCGTGCAGCCCTGTGCGGTGCGCACCACCCCGGACGTGGCGTGCTGATGCCGGCTGCGCAGCCGGGTCGTGCTGTCGTACGGGTTGCTCTCCAGCAGGAAGAACAGCGTGTCGGGGGCGGTGTCGACCCAGAACGCCTCGCCGGCCTTGAGGTGGATGTCCGAGATGCTGACCACCTGGGTGCTGCCCAGCGCCGCGAAGGCCAGATCTGGATCGGACGGACCGGTCACCCCGTCGTTGGCCGGGTAGGGCAACGTCGTCGTCGTGTGGGACTGCCGCCACTGGGTGTGCGCGACGGCGGGCCCGTAGCTTGTGCTGGTGCGGGCCTCGTACGACGCCAGGGGTAACAGGTGCGAGTTGACGGCGACGAATTCCGCCCGGTTGAAGCCGTAGCCGTAACTGGAGGCCAGCCATCCACCCCACTGGTCGAAGAGGCTGAGGTTGTAGTTCGAGTTCGAGTAGACGGCCGCTGCAGCCCAGGCGGGCCGGTCGGCGGTGACCAGGTGGTCGGTGCCGGTCGTGGCCTGGAGTACGACGCCGTCGGCGAGGACGACCGCGGCGACGGCCGCCTGCGGCATTAGCGTGATCATGGCTGTGGCGGCGGCTGCGGCCACCCCGAGGCGTCTGACAAAGCGGGACGGATTACGCACGGTGCCTCCTGGGTCACGGGGTGCCCAGTCTGGCCCGTCGTCGCAAGGCCCGCCGTGTCGACGACGGGACTCGCCCCGGCCGGGTTCGCCCACCGGGATCGGTGTCGGTCAGGCCGTCGGTGGTGGGGCAGGCAGTTCGTCGACCACCACCACCTCGGTGCCGGGGCGGACCTTCGCCAGCAGTTCCCGCTGCCCGCTCTTCGTCAGCCGGACGCAGCCGTTGGTGGTCTTCTTGCCCAGCTCGCCGTCGTGGTACCAGCTGTGGATGCCGATGTGCGCCCCGCGCAGGCCGGCCGGCACCGAGTCGGGGTCGTCGGGCACCGAGCCGAGGGCGTAGATGTCGACGCCCCCGTACACGCTCTGCGGCGGCGGCGTGCGGCCCAGGATGAAGGTCCGGCCCAGCGGGGTCTCCTGGCCGCGCTGGCCGAGGCTGACCTCCCAGCTGCGCACGGCCCGGCCGGCGCGGTACCAGGTGAGGCGGTGGTGCTTGCGTTCGATCACGATCTGGTCGGAAAGCGTCACGGTGGCGTGGCCGCCGGGCGGCAGCCAGGCGAGCGTGCGGTTGGCCGACGGGAGCAGCACCGCCGTCCAGCCGGCCCGCCGCTGGGCGATCGGCATGGTCAGCTCGACGCCGCTGATGGTGGGGTCGAGGAACGCCAGCGGCCGGCCGCCGGGGGCGGTGTAGGCCGCGATGCGGCGGGTCGGGTGCAGGCCCTCGGTCAGCGGCGTGGTGTCCATCGTGTCCCGGTCGGGCGGGAAGCCGGTGGGCGCCGGGCCGTAGTCGACCACCGGCAGGTCGTCCGGCGCGGGCGCGGCGACGGGCACCCGCTCCGGCGCGGCGCTGGTGGGGGCCGCGCCGGTCGGCGCGGGCGGCCCGACGACCGGCGGCGCGGTGGGCTCGGCCCCGGGGGTCAGCACCCAGCCGGTGGCCCCGCCGGCCAGCAGGAGCAGGGGTACGCCGACGGCGGCGGCCAGCGTGCGGACGTGTCGCCGGTTCATTCGGTCAAAACGCACAAACCAACTGTAACGGGTGAACGGCGGCGAAACCCCGTCCCGGCCGGAATGCCGGTCGGGACGGGGTCCGCAGGGGTGGAGCCTCAGCTCAGCCGCGCGCCCACGTGGATGGCGATCGCGTCGTGGGCGGGCACGTTCGCGGCGAACCAGCCGCCGCCGTCCACGGTGATCACCGGCCCGCTGCACGTGCCGTTGCTGAAGGTGCCGTGGACGACGTCGCAGTAGCGGCCGGCCGGCAGCCCGCTCTGGTACGACCGGCCGTTGACCGCGGAGTCCTCGTCGTTGATCGTGACGTAGCCCTTGCCGGACCGGCCGAAGGCGATGTGGTTGTTGCCGTTGTCGTACCAGTTGACGACGCCGGCGCCCTCGGTGGCGTTGCGGAAGCCGACCATGTTGGCGATGACCGGCCAGCGGTGCTCGCACTCCCAGCCGGAGTAGCAGGTGGCGTTCAGGGTCCGTCCGGAGCTGTCCGAGGGCGGGCCCTGGTCGCGCTGGCTGAACGTGTAGCTCGACATCACCGTCGGGGAGCCGTACGGCCAGGCGAGCATGAACGCGTTGGCCAGCGCGTAGATGCCCCGGTCGCGGTACGTCAGCACCCCGCCGACGTCGCGCTGGGTGTCGTGGTTGTCCACGAAGACAGCCGCCGACCCGCTGGGCAGGTGCCCCCACCCCTCGCCGAAGTTGCGCAGGTAGGCCAGCTTCTCGGAGCGGAAGACCCGGGCCAGGTCCTTGCCGTAGCGGAACTCGTGCACGTCGCCGTTGCCGGTGTACTCACCCGGCTGGATGGGCTCCCCGGCGCCGTGGATCACCTCCTGCACCATGTACGCCGAGCGCGACAGCTTGCCCCTGATGGCGGCGATGTCGGCGGCGGGCATGTGCTTGCTGGCGTCCATCCGGAAGCCGTCGACGCCCAGCGAGAGCAGGTCATTGAGGTAACCGGCGATCTTCGTCCGGACGTAGTCCGACTCGGTCTTCAGGTCGGCGAGGTTGACCAGCTCGCAGTTCTGCACCTCCCACCGGTCGTTGTAGTTGGCGATGTCGTCGCCGCCGTTGCGGCCGCAGTGGTGGAAGTCCTGCGTCTGGTAGATCCCCGGGTAGTCGTAGTGCCCGTACGACGAGCCGGCCCAGCCGGTGCCGCCGTTGTCCTGCCCGGACATGTGGTTGACGACCGCGTCGACGACCACCTTCACCCCGGCGGCGTGGCACGTGTCGACCATGGACTTGAACTGCGCGCGGGTGCCCTTGCGCGACTCGATCCGGTAGCTGACCGGCTGGTACGCCAGCCACCACTGCGAGCCCCGCACGTGCTCCTGGGGCGGCGAGACCTGCACCCAGCCGTAGCCCTTCGGGCCGAGATTGGTGCGGCACTCGGTGGCCACCGACGACCAGTTCCACTCGAAGAGGTTGGCGATGACCTTCTTGCCGCCTGCCGGGGCCGCGCCGGCCGGGGGAGTGGTCGCGGCGGTGGGGACGATCAGACCAGCGATCACGCCGAGGGCGACGATCGCCGACAACCGTCGACGTCTCTGCATGGAGGACTCCTGACGGGGGTGTGGGGGACGGGGCGGTGGCGAGGCCGGGAGGCCCCGATGGTGCCGTGATCTTGCAGTACGGCTTGAAAATTTCCGAAAGGTTACAAGCGCATTGCAAGCGCTGTCAATGCATGGGCATGCGTGGATGTCTTCGGGCTGTCGGCCTCGTACGACGGACCAGGCGCCTGCGATCGAGCGGTCAGGTGGCGGAATCGAGCCAGCGCCGCCAGCTCGTACGGGTGGGAGTCCGCTCGGGATGCGCGGCCACGTGGAGGACGAACTGTGCCCGGAGCCGGACCAGGGGATCGTCGGCGGACGTCAGGATCTCCACCTCCTGGAAGAACGGCGAGTCGTGGAGATGACGGACCAGGCATGCGTACAGCCAGTCCTTGCACCGGTACGGCCGCCGCAGTGCCGCGAGGATCAGCTCGGCGATCTCTGGCTTGATGGCCTCCGGCAGACCGCCCCGACCGAGTCGGCGAAGAAGCACCTCCTTCGTGCCCCAGCAGGACCACATCCACGACTCCGGCGCTCCCCACTCGTCGGGATACTCCGCCTCCCACCGCAGGTAGAGGGCGGCGATCGGCGCCCACCGGGCGCGGCCGGCGCGGTCGTCGTCCGAAGCGTCCCGGAAGGCCTCCAGAGGCCCGTGGATCGTCTGCTCCTGATGCCACCGGAAGTCGGCGCGCGCCTGGTCCAACCTCGCGGCGAGCCGAGCCTGACCGGACCTCGACCGGTAGTGCGCTGCCCACAGGCCGTTCGACAGACGCAACGCATCGCTCGCCGCGGCGAGCAGTGCCTGATGCCGGGCAAGCGCATGGTGACGCACGACCGGATCGACCGCCACCAGGTCGAACAGCCAGGAGTAGTCGCCGCGCGGCTCCGCAGACACCATCGCAGCCTGCCATCCCCGCCCAGCGGGGAAACAGCGGCACCGGCAGGCGTCAACAGAGGTGCCGGCCCTGCCTGAAAACTTGTCAGGCGGAGCCGACGAGCAGCCCGCGATCGGCCATGAAGGCCCCCAACGTCTCCGCGTCCTCAGCGGACATCAAGCGGCGTGGAATCACGGTCGCCGGCATCCGGCCGACGTACACGATCCAGAACTCAGGGGTGTCCCGCACCCGAGCCACCCCGTCCCAGGCGATACCGCCGGACTCCGAGCCGCTGCGCATCATGATGTTGTCGTCGGTGATGTCGTAGGCGCCCTCGACGGCATAGCGACCGGAGCGACGCCGGGCCCGCCACTGCACCCACGGCGAGTACACCATCGACAGCAGACCACCCAGGACCATCGCCATGCACAGCGACGAGACCCGGTCACCCCACGCGAACCCCCGCGAGACGGCAAACCCGATCGCCCCGACCGCCGCCAGTACCGCACCGATGTAGCCGAACTTGCGCAACCGGACACTGCCCAGCGCAGCGGCCACGCGGCCCGGGTAGGCGGGATCGGCGGGGACGTCGAAACGGATGTGCACGTCAGAACGATAGTGCCCCCTACCGTCCGACGGGTGGCACAATGCGCCTGTGTCGATCTCCGCGGAAGGCTCTTCCAAGGCTCGCATCGTCACGGCGTTGCTGCGGGACGACAACCGGGTGCTGCTGTGCCACCGATCTCCTCAGCGCCGTTGGTATCCCGACGTCTGGGACATGCCCGGTGGGCACGTGGATCCCGGGGAACTGCCCGGCGCGGCACTCGCCCGGGAGCTTCGGGAGGAGCTGGGCATCGACATCGCGGCGCCGTCGGGTCCGCCCGTGCACGAAGTTCATGCCGACACGTTCGACATGCAGATCTGGCTGATCGAAGCGTGGACGGGGTCTCCGGTCAACGCCGCGCCGGACGAACACGACGCCATCGCGTGGTTCACCGAAGAGGCGCTCGGAGAACTGTCCCTGGCCCAGGACAGCTACCTCGCGTTGTTCAGCAAGGTCCTTGGCGAGCAGCGAGCCTGACCACCACTGGACACGCGCCTCTCGGCAGCAGAGGACGCCCGAGCGGCTCGCCAGTTGCCCGCCGAGGTTCAGTGCCACGGACCCTCTGAAGATCACACGCGGGCCCCGCTTCGGCGCCGGTACGCGGAATTTCCGCGCGCCGGTGATCCGCCCGCCCTGCCCGTCCGTACTCGATGGGGAACAGGGCCGGCCGGTGGTGCGCCGCCGCGAGACGATCGAGGAGCAGATGGCCCGGGCACAACGGAACCAGAAGCCGCCCACCGTCCGGACCACCAGCACCAGCCGGGGGGCCCGTACCCGGTCCCGGTCCGCGGTGGCCCTGCTGACCCTCTCGGCGCTCGCCGCGCTGTGGGCCGCCACCATGCTGACCGGCGCCGGCTCGGCCGCGTACGCGTACGGCTTCTTCTTCACCGAGTTCTTCGCCGGGGTCGTCGCCCTCGTGGCGTTGAGCCTCACCGTGATGATGGGGCTGCTCGCCACCGACCGGCTGGTGCTGCTGATCCGGCACCGGGTGCTGCTCCAGTCCGCGCACCGGGCCACCGGCATCCTCGGCGTCGCCGGGCTGGTCTTCCACGTGCTCACGAAGATCGCCACCGGCCGGGCGGCGAGCACCGACGCGGTGGTCCCCTTCGTCGGTGGACGGGGCCTCTACGTCGGCCTCGGCACGGTGGCCGCCCTGCTGATGGTGAGCGTGCTCTGGACCGGTGTCGTCCGGGCCCGCTTCGCGGGGGTCGGCCCGAGGTGGCTCTGGCGGACCCTGCACTCGGCCGCGTACCTCTCCTGGCCGTTCGCCATCGTGCACGGGCTCAACGCCGGGCGGCCCGCGAAGCCCTGGGTGCTGCTGAGTTATCTCGTCTGCGTCCTGCTGGTCGTGCTGGCGCTGCTGGTCCGCCTCTCCGTCAGCCTCGGCCGGCGCCGCCGGGAGCAGCACCAGGCCGCCGCGATGAACCAGGCCCTGGCCGGGCGGCCGGCCGAGGACGCCCCGCGCCGGTCGCTGTTGCGGGGCCGGACCCGACGCGCCGGCCGGGCGGCGGAGCCGGAGCGGCACGTGGGGACCTGGGCCGGCGCCACGATCGCCGGTACCACGGTCACCGGCACCTGGTCCGCCCCCGCCGCGCGGCGCCGCGACCCGGAGCGGTTCACCGTGCCGGCCGTGCCCGAGCCCGGCACGCTCCGCGACCCGGCACGCCCGCGCCGGCGTGCGGCGGAACTCGCCCCGGCCGGCCGGCGCCGAGGCGAGGAGGAGCCCGCGCCGCCCCGCCGCCGGGAGGAGGCCGAGGAACCCTGGGACAGCCCCCGACGCTGGGAGCCGAGTGACCCGATCTCCGCCGGTCCCATGTCCGCCGGCCCCGTGTCCGCCGCGCCGCGCAGCGGCGGTGGCCGGCACAGCGTCGAGGACGACCGGGACCTCGAACCGGACTACTGGCGGCCCCCGGTCCGGTACGTCCCCGAGGAGGTCCCGCTGCCGGCCGACGACACCCCGACCCTGGTCGACCTCGCGTCCCGACGGGCACGCCGGGCCGCCGGCGAGAGCCGGTCGGCCCGCCGCCGGGTCAACGCCGACGCCGTCGACGGGGCGTACTGGGCCGGGCTGCGGGGTGAGGCGAAGTGATCCGGACGACCGTGCCTCCGGTGGCGTGCGTCGGCGAGCCCCGGCTCACCGCCGGCTTCGCCGAGTTCGGCCGGCTCGACCTGCCCGCCCACGAGGAGGTGCACGGGCCGGTCGGGCCGATGGAACCGGCCACCCTGCTCCGGCTCGCCGAGGGCGTCCAGCTCAAGGGCAAGGGCGGCGCGGGCTTCCCGTTCGCGAGGAAGCTCCGCGCGGTGCTGGAGTCCTGCGAGCGGCGGGACCTCCCGGCGGTGGTGGTGGTCAACGCCACCGAGGGGGAGCCGGCGAGCTGGAAGGACAAGGTGCTGCTCACCCGGGCCCCGCACCTGGTCCTCGACGGCGCCGCGCTGGCCGCGTACGCGCTGGACGCCGACGAGATCGTCGTCGGAGTGGCCGACGACGGGGTGGGCCGCGACTCGCTGACCGAGGCGCTGGAGGAACGCCGGATGCCGGCGCCGACCAGCATCGTCACCGTGCCGCACCGGTTCATCTCCGGCGAGGGCGGAGCCCTGGTCAACGGCATCAACGGCCTGCCGCACATCCCGCCGGGCACCAAGCGACGCTCCAGCGACTCCGGCGTCGGCGGCCTGCCCACCCTGCTCTGCAACGCCGAGACGTACGCCCAACTCGCGGTCGCCGCCCGGCTCGGCCCGTACGAGTACGCGGCGCTCGGCACCGACGACGAGCCGGGCACCGTGCTGCTCACCGTCACCGGCGCGGCGGGACGCCCGGCGGTGGTGGAGTGCGCGGCCGGCACCGCGCTGCGCGAGATCCTCGACCTGTGCGAGGTGCCGGACGGGCCGGGCATCCTGACGGGCGGCTACCACGGCAGGTGGATCACCCGGGAGGCGGCCGACCGGGCGGAGATCTCCCGCAAGGGGCTGGCCGCCGTGGGCGGCACCCTCGGCGCGGGCATCCTCGTCCCGCTCGGCGCGGACACCTGCCCGCTCGGCGAGGCCGCCCAGGTGGTGCGCTACCTGGCCGGCGAGTCCGCGGGGCAGTGCGGCCCGTGCCGGATGGGCCTGCCCGACCTGGCCCGCGCCGTCGACCTGGCGGTCTCCGGCAGCGCCCCGGTGGAGGTGGTCCGCGCCGCCGCCGGCGACGTGAAGGGCCGCGGGGCGTGCAGCCACCCCGACGGTACGGCCCGGTTCGCGCTCTCCGCGATGGAGGTCTTCGCCGAGGACCTGCGGCTGCACACCACCGGCGAGGGTTGTGGCCGGCGGGTCCGGGCGGTGATGGGCCTGCCGGGCGCCCCCGACCCGAACCCGCAGCGGCTCACGCTGGACTGGTCCCGCTGCGACGGGCACGGGCTGTGCGCGCACGTGGTGCCGGACTTCATCCGGCTCGACGGGAACGGCTACCCCGCCTTCCCGCCCACCCCCGTGCCGACCTGGCTGCGCGAGGGCGCGCGCAAGGCGGTCAAGGTCTGCCCCGAACTCGCGCTGCGACTCACCCCCGCCCCCTGAGGGGGCGGGGGAGGCCGGCGGGTCAGCGGGGGGTGAGGCGGTCGGTGCCCAGGCGGGCCTGGAGGACCTCGGGGACCAGCACCGAGCCGTCGGGCTGCTGGAACTGCTCCAGGATGGCCGGGAAGAGCCGGCTGGTGGCCAGCGCCGACCCGTTGAGGGTGTGCACGAAGCGGGTCTGCTTGCCGCCCGGCTCGCGGTAGCGGATGGCCGCCCGGCGCGCCTGGTAGTCGCCGGCCCAGGAGACCGACGACACCTCCTTGTACTTGCCGGTGCTCGGCATCCACACCTCGATGTCGAGGGTCTTCTTCATCGACGCGCTGGCGTCGCCCGCCGACAGCAGGGTGCGCTGGTAGTGCAGGCCCAGCTTCTCGACCAGGCTCTCCGCGTGCAGGAGCATCTCCTCCAGCGCGGCGTCGGCCTGCTCCGGCAGGCAGAACTGGAAGATCTCCACCTTGTTGAACTGGTGGCCCCGCACGGTTCCCCGCTCGTCCGAGTGCGAGCCGGCCGCCTCGCGGCGGTAGCAGGGGGTGTACGCGAACGCCTTCAGCGGCAGCTTCGCCGTCTCCAGGATCTCGTCCTGGTACGCCCCGAGGATCGCCGTCTCCGAGGTGGGCAGCAGGAACTGCCCGCGCGGGGCGGACTCCCGGTCCAGGTGGTAGACGTCGTCGTAGAACTTCGGGAACTGGCCGGCGGCGAAGCCGGCGGTGTCCAGCAGCAGGTGCGGCGGGAGCAGGAACTCGTAGCCGGCGCCGATGTGCTCGTCGACGAAGAAGTTGAGCAGCGCCCACTCCAGCCGGGCGCCCATGCCCGTGTACATCCAGAAGCCCGAGCCGCCGAGCTTGACCCCGCGCTCGTGGTCGACCAGGCCCAGCATCCGGCTCAGCTCGATGTGGTCGCGGACCTTCTCGATCGCCGGCGGCTCGCCGAAGGCCCGGACGACCCGGTTGGCCTCCTTGCCGCCCGGCAGCACGTCGTCGGCGGGCAGGTTGGGCAGCTCGCTCATCACGGAGCGCAGCCGCGCCTGCACCTCGTCCAGCTCGGACTCCAGCTCGGCGAGCTGCTTGCGGCCCGCCTCCGGCGTGGAGACCTCCGGCTCGGTGCCGGCGCGCTTCGCCGCCGCGTAGGCGCGCGCCTCGGCCTTGCGGCGCTGCCGCTCGCCGTCGATGCCACTGATCAGGGCGCGGCGTTCCTGGTCGAGCCGCTGGATCTCGTCCAGGGCCCGGTTGACCTCGGCGGGATCCAGTCGCTTCGCCAGCGCGGTCGCCACCGCCTCGCGATCCTTCCGGATCAACTCCATGTCGAGCATGCTGCTCCGTACGCTCCGTCCGGACGTCGGGTGGACCCACCGATGCTACCGTCGCGGCCCGGCCGCGCCCCGGCCCGGTCTCGACGACCCCGCCCGGCAGGCGTCGCACCCCCGCGACGCCGGGCGCTCGGCCCGCAGCCGGCGCGGCGGTCAGAGCCGGCCGGCGGCTCGGGGCCGGCGCGGCGGTCAGAGCCGGATGGGCATCAGGACGGAGAACGCCTCGACGTCGTCCGGCCGGCGCACGGCCAGCGGGGCGATCGGCCCGTCCAGCTCCAGCAGCAACTGGCCCCGGCCGGCCGCGTCGAGGGCCTCCAGCAGGTAACCGCCGTTCACCCCGACGCGGAACGCGTCGGACTCCCCGGCCAGCTCGTCCGCCCCGAGCAGCCGCACCCCGCCCCGGCCGTCCGGGCCGAGCACGGTCACCGCGAGCGGGAGGCCGTCGTGCCGCCGGGTGACGACGGGGGCGTCGGCGCTGGTCAGGGCCGCCCGCAGGGCGTCGGCGTCGACCGTCAGCCGGTGCGCCGGCCCGTCGTCGGGCGTCGGGCGGAGCAGCCGGCGGTGGTCCGGGAAGTCGTACGGCAGGACGGCGGCGTCGACCGTGCGGCCGGCGACGGAGACGGAGATCGTGCCGGCGGCCACCGTCAGCCGGGCCTCGGGGGTGCTCCCCGCGCCGGTGTCGAGCAGGGCCCGCACCTCGTCGACGAAGGCGACCGGGGCGAGCACCCGCACCGCCGGCCCGTCGACCCGGGCGTCCGCCCGCGCGACGGCCAGCCGGTGCCGGTCGGTCGCCACCAGCCGTACGCCGTCGACGTCGGACTCGAACAGCACGCCGGCCAGCACCGGCAGGTCGGGATCGGTGCCGACGGCGAAGCGGACCGCGTCCACGGCGGCGGCCAGGTCGACGCGGGACAGGACGAGACGGGTGGTCATGGCGGGCTCCCCGGGGTCGATCAGCGTACGGATCCGGGAGAGCTCCCGGCGGGCGTCGGCGAGACCGTCCTCCAGCCGGCGCAGGTGCGCGTCGAGCAGGCGGTGGATCTGGGCCGGCTCGGACCGCAGCGCGGCGGCGATCTCGGCGACCGGCAGGCCGACCCGGCGCAGCCCGGCCACCAGCCGGGCGGGGGCCACCTGGTCGCCCGTGTACCAGCGGTAGCCGGTCACCGGGTCGACCAGGGCCGGGGCCAGCACCCCGGCCGAGTCGTAGAACCGCAGGGCGCTCACGGTCAACCCGCTGGCCCGGGCCAGCTCGCCGATGCTGCGCAGGTCGCTCTCCACGGCGCCGATCCTGTCGTCTCAACCTGGTCGAGGGTCAACCCGCGCCGGGCCGGGCGGCCCGACGGTCGGGGCCTGCGCTCAGCGGGGCCGGTCCAGCACCCGGAAGGTCATTCCCGCCCGCACCAGCCGGTCCAGCAGCGCGTCGCCCATCGCCGCCACCGGCGTGACCTGCCCCGCCGTGGCCGGCAGTTCGTCGCCGGCCAGGCAGAGCGCCGACTCGCCGAGCATCTTCGCCGTCTCGTCGTAGCCGGGGTCGCCGCCGGCCACCTCGGTCAGCACCCGCCGCCCGCCGCCCGTGGCGACGAACCGGACCCGGAACCAGGACTTCGCCCGCTGCTGCGGCGTCGGCCCCTGCCCGGAGGCGAGCCGGCCGAGCAGCCAGCGCCGGGTCGGCGGCAGCTTCACCAGCGCCACCAGCCCGCCCAGCCCGACCCCGCCGGCCAGCACCGTGGGCAGCCGCTTCACGGCCGCGAAGTGCCGGTAGCGGAAGTCCGGCCCGTACTCCGGGCGGGCGGCGGCCGAGCGGCGGACCACCTGCGGGTCGATGGTCGGCAGCGGCACGATCCACATGCCCAGCTCCTTCGAGCGGGCGAGGCGGCCGGGCACCGCGCGTACCCGCCGCCCGGTCGGTCGCGGCTCGACCTGCCGCCGCTCGCGGGCCGCCCGGGACGCCTCGGCGGTACGGGAGAAGGCGGTGAGCGCCGAGTGGTACGTGCCGGCGGAGAACCGCCCGCCCGCCCGGACGAAGCCGTCGACGGTGATCGGCACGTCGTCCGGGAGGTGCTTGAGCGTGAACCAGACGCCCAGGTCGTGGGGGATCGAGTCGAACCCGCAGGCGTGCACGAGCCGCGCCCCGGTGCGCTCCGCCTCGGCGTGGTGGCGCACGTACATCAGGTCGACGAACTCGGGTTCGCCGGTGATGTCGAGGTAGTCGGTGCCGGCGCGGGCGCAGGCGGCGACCAGCGGCTCCCCGTGGTGCACGTACGGGCCGACGGTGGTGGCCACCACCCGGGCGCTCTCGGCGACCGCCCGCAGCGACTCCGCATCGGTGACGTCGGCGGTGAGCAGGGGCAGCCCGGCCAGCGCCGGGTCGATGGCGGCCAGCCGGTCCCGTACGGCGGCCAGCCTGCCGGGGTTGCGCCCCGCGAGCGCCCAACGCAGCCCCGGCGGAGCGTTGCGGGCCAGGTACTCGGCGGTCAGCCCCCCGGTGAAGCCGGTGGCCCCGAAGAGGACGACGTCGTATGTCCGCTGCTCACACATCCACCGAGTCTGCCACCCGGCGCGGCGGGCGGGCGGCCGACGCGGGCGGTGTCGAAGCCTGGGCAGCCGCGGGACGTGGCCCTGGTCGAGCTGTCGGGGTCGAGGTCCCCGGTCTTGACCTTGCCCCTCGGGCAAGGCCCACCCTGGTGCGTGCCGGTCGCTGTGATCGGCACGAGGAGGATGTCGACGTGGGGCTGCTGACCATCGGGGCGTTCGCCCGGGCGGCGAGACTGACACCGAAGGCGTTGCGCCTGTACGACCAGGTCGGGATCCTGCCGCCGGCCGCGGTCGATCCCGAGTCCGGATACCGGCTCTACGACCCGGAGCAGCTGCCGCTGGCCCGGCTGGTCGCCCAGCTACGTCGCCTCGGCATGCCACTGGCGAAGATCCGCACCGTGTGCGGCCTGGAGCCCGCGGCGGCGGCTGAGACGATCACCGCGTACTGGCAGGAGGTCACCGCCGACACCGCAGCTCGCGCGCGGCTCGCCACCTTCCTCGTGGATCGTCTGTCAGGAGGAGGCACCACCATGGTCCAAGCGAATCCCACCCTTGTCGTCCGCTACGCCGCCGGGTGTGACACCGGGGCCGTACGCGACAGCAACGAGGACGCCGCGTACGCCAGCGAGCGGTTGCTGGCCGTCGCCGACGGCATGCGAGGGCCTGGCGGCGCCGCAGCCAGCACGGCCGCCATCGACGCCCTGAAAGCGTTGGACCTCGCCGACGTGCCGGCCGCCGACCTGCTGACGATGCTGGCCGCTGCGGTCGCCGACGCCGACCGCACCGTGCGCGCGCTCGCGACCGACGACCACCAGCCGGTCACCACGCTGACCGCGCTGCTGCGCAGCGGCTCCCAGTTGGCCCTGGTGCACATCGGCGACACCCGGGCATACCTGCTGCGCGGCGGCGAACTGGCTCTGCTCACCCAGGACCACACCTGGGTGCAGACCCAGGTGGATCAGGGCAAGCTCGACCGGGACCAGGCTGCCGCGCATCCCGAGCGCGCTCTGCTGGTGCGCGCCCTCGGCGGCGGGCAGCAGGTCGAGGCCGATCTTGCGCTACGCACCGCCCTGCCCGGTGACCGGTATCTGCTGTGCTCCGACGGGCTGTCTGCCGTCGTCAACCGGGCCATCCTGCAATCGGCACTGAGCGCCGCCACCGATCCTGCGCTCACGGTGCGCAGACTGATCGACCTGGCGCAGGCCGAAGGGGCGCCGGACAACATCGCCTGCGTCATCGCCGACATCGCTGCCGGGTAGACCCCACACGGTCCTGGACGCTCCCTGCGCCGTCGCGGTCCGGCGCAGGGAGTGCTGGGCCGCTGCGCGGAACCGCAGTCGTGGGCGTCCTCGACGTCGCAGCGTTCCGCCTCAGCCGGCGGCGGCCGGAAGGTCGGGGCTGAGTACGGCGCGGACGCAGCCGTCGGCCCGGTCCCGGAACAGCGCGTACCCCTGCGCTCCCCGCTCCAACGGCAGCCGGTGGGTGGCCAGGTGCTCGGTACGCAGCTCGTCGCGGGCCATCCGCTCCAGCAGCATCGGGATGTAGCGCTGCCCGTGCTGCCGAGCGCCCCGCACCGTCAGCCCCTTCTGGGTGACCGCCCCGAGCGGGAAGGTGTCGACGAAGCCGGTGAACTCGCCGAGCAGGAAGACCGAGCCACCCTTGCGGCAGGCGTGCACAGCCTCACGGACGGCGGCCGGTCGCTCGGCGCCGCCGGTGAACCGCTCGGCAAGCGACCGGGGGCCGTGCCCGTTCCAGGCCGCCCCGACCGCCTCGACGCAGACGTCCGGGCCTCGGCCGCCGGTGCGCTCGCGCAGCTCGGCGACGACGTCGGCGAGCCGGTGGTCGATCGGCTCCGCGCCGGCGTGCCGTTCGGCCATCCGCAGCCGCTCCTCCTCCGCGTCGACGACGATCACCCGCTCGGCGCCGAGCAGCCACGCCGCCCTGGCCGCGAGCTGCCCGACCGCGCCCGCGCCCCAGACCGCCACCACGTCGCCGGGGCGCACCTGGCCGAGGTCCGCACCCATCCAACCGGCCGGCGCGGCGTCGGAGGCGAACAGGGCGCGGTCGTCGCTGACCGCCTCCGGCACGGTGAACGCGCCGACGTCCGCGTACGGCACCCGGACGTACTCCGCGTGGCTGCCGGCGAAGCCGCCCATCGCCCGGGGCTGACCGAACGCCCCGCCGGTGGGATGGCCCCAGGCCGCCTCGGTGACGGCCGGGTCGGCACTGCCGTTGTCGCAGCAGGAGGGCAGGTCGCGCCGGCAGTACCAGCAGCTGCCGCAGGCCACCGACGAGCAGACCACCACCCGGTCGCCGACCCGGTGCCGGCGTACCTCCGGCCCGGCCTCGACCACCTCGCCGAGGAACTCGTGGCCGAGCACGTCCCCGACGGCGAGGAACGGCACCCGCCCGGCCAGCAGCGGCAGGTCCCCGCCGCAGGTGGCGCTCTGCCGGACCCGGACGATGACGTCGTGGCCGTTGCGCAGCTCCGGGTCGGGCACCTGCCGTACCGCCAGCTCGCCCGCGCCCACCCAGCACAGCGCCCTCACCGCGGCGGTCCCGGCGGACGGTCGGCCGGCCAGCGGTCCGCGCGGAGCACCTCGCCGGTCTCGGCGAGCTGCTTGACCTCCCGCAACGCCCGCCGCACCAGCAGCCCGGGATCGTCGCCGACCAGGTGGGCGGCGAGCCCCGCCGGGGCCGCCGCGCCGGGCACCGGCCGGGCGGCCAGCTCCGTGCCCCGGCAGCCGGGGGCCGGCCGCAGCTCGACCTGCACGGCGCGGCCGAGCCGGCGCAGGGGCTCCGGCCAGCGGCCGCCGGGCAGCACCTCGCCGGGCGGGCGGTCGACGGTCACCACCTGCCAGCGCGCGGGTCGCGGGTCGGTGCCGGCCGCGCGGGGCCAGTCCGATCCGCGCCGCCGTACGGCCAGCGCCCGGCCCGCCGCCGCGACGGCGACCGCCACCACGGTCGCGCCCGCCAGCCGTCGTCTCCGATCCACCTCGGCCCCGCCTCCCGGTCCCCTCCCACGCCGGACGCGCACCGGCGCGCGCGGCCGGTCGCCCGCGTACGACCAGGGTCGGCCGGGGCGGGGTGAAGCCGGCTCCCCCCGAAGGGGTGAACGGGCCCGCGCCGGGTAACCGCCGCCGGCGGGACCTGGGGGAGTGGACGCGTCGGTGGAGGGCGGGGCCGGATGCCGGAGGACGTACGGGACACGGGAGTCGTCGCGGTCGCACCCGGGCCGGCCGGCGCGCCGCTGCTGACGTCGCGGCTGTGCCCCGCCCCGCCGCCGGAGCCGCTGGTGCTGCGACCCCGGCTGCTGCGGGCGCTGGACGAGGGGACCGCCGGGCCGGTCACCCTGGTCCGCGCCCCCGCGGGGTGGGGCAAGACGACGCTGCTCGCCTCCTGGTTCCGGGCCGCCGGGGAGGCCGGCGCGCCGCGGGGCCGGGTGGGGCCGGGGCCGGTGACCGACGCCGCCCAGGGGCGCCGGGACGACGGGCCGACCGGTGCCGCGCCGGGCGACTTCGGCGCGGCGGCCGGCGTGCCAGCCGAACCCGGTGGGCCCCGGGCAGCCTGGGTCTCGGTGGAGACCGGCGACGACGGGGACCGGCTCTGGTCCTACCTCGCGGCGGCGCTGCGCGCGGCCACGGATCACGCCGACTTCGTGCCGGGGCCACCCGTGCCCGACCGGCCGCCCCGCCCCGACCAGTTGGAGGTGCTGGCCGCGGCCCTCGCCGCCCGGGAACGGCCGGTGCTGCTGGTCCTGGACGACCTGCACCGGATCACCGACCCCGAGGCACTGGCCGGACTGGAGTTCCTGCTCCGCCACGCCGAGCAGCGGCTGCGGCTGGTGGTCGGCGCCCGCGCCGGGCTGCCGCTGGCCGTGCACCGGCTGCGGCTGGCCGGCGAGCTGACCGAGGTCGGCCCCGACGAACTGGCCTTCGGCGACGACGAGGTCGCCGACCTGCTGACCGCGCACGGGGTGGCGCTGCCGGCGGCCGGGGTACGCCGGCTGCGGGAACGCACCGGCGGCTGGCCGGCGGCGCTCCGCTTCGCCGCGCTGGCGCTACGCGGGCAGCCGGACCCGGCCCGCTGGGCCGAGCAGTTCGGCGGCGACCAGCCGGACGTGGCCGGCTACCTGCGCGAGGAGGTGCTGGCGGGGCTCGACCCGGACGCGCGGGACGTGCTGCGCCGCTCCGCCGTCGCCGACGCGGTCTGTGCCGGCCTCGCCGACGCGCTGACCGGCCGGACCGATGCCGAGCAGGCGCTGGCCGGCCTGGCCGGCGACGGCGGGCTGCTGCGCCGCGACGACAGCCGCCCGCCCTGGTACCGGTGCCCCCCGCTGCTGGCCGACCTGCTGCACGCCGAGCTGGGCCGGCTGCCCGCCGACGAACTGCGCGACCTGCACCTGCGCGCGGCCGGCTGGTACGCCGACAACGGGCGGCCCGCCGAGGCGCTGCGGCACGCGCTCGCCGGCGGCGACCACGACCGGGCCGCCGCGCTCTTCGTGGCCCGCTGGCCGGAGCTGGTCCCGTACGACCGGGAGACGCCCGCCAGCCGTCCGCCCGCGCCCCCGCCGCCGGAGGCCGTGCGCCGCGATCCGGAGCTCGGGCTGGCCTGCGCCGCCGAGCGGGCCCGGGCCGGCGACGCCACCGCCGCCGCCGGGCACCTGCGCGACGCCGTCGAGGCCGCCCGGACGCTGCCGGCGCCGCGCCGGGACCGGTTCCGGCGGCTGGTCACCGCGCTGGAACTCACCCTGGCCCGGCTGGCCGACGACCCCGAAGCGGTACGCGCCGCCGCAGCCCGGCTGCTCGCCACCCGCCCCGCACCGTCCCCGGCGTCGCCCGACCTGTCCGTCTCCCCGGCGTCGCCCGGAGCGTCCCCGTCCCCGGCGACCGGTGGGCCAGCGGGGCGCGCGGCGCCGTCGGGGAGCGCCGTCGACGGGCTGCTCGCCGCACCGGTGCCCGCCGAGCCGCGCGGCGCCGCCGCCGAGGACGCCGACGTGCGGGCGGTGGCCGGCACCGCGCTGGGCCTGGCCGACCTGGCGGACGGGGACCTGCCCGCCGCCGGCCTCGCCTTCGCCCGGTCGCTGTCGGCGGCCCGGGAAGCAGGACGACCGCGTACGGAGCTGGTCTGCGCCAGCCGGGCGGCCCTGCTGCACGCCGTCCGGGGCGAGCTGCGGGCCGCCGAGATCCTCGCCCGGGACGCCCTCGCCATGCCGCCCTGCCACGGTTGGTCCTGCCGGGAGGACTGCGCCCACGCGTACCTGGCGCTGGCCCTGGTCGCGCTGCACCGGGACCAGCCCGAGGAAGCGGAGGCGAACCTGGCGCTGGCCGCGCCGGCCACCGGCGAGCCCGTGGTGGGGGCGGTGGCGGCGCTGTGCCGGGCGTACCTGCTGCGGGACGCCGGTGACCTGCCCGAGGGCCACCGGGTGCTGGCCGAGGCACGGGAGCGGCTGGCCGACCGCCCCCGGGCCGGCGAGCTGACGCACTGGCTGCTGGCCGCCGAGTCGGACGTACGCGGGGCACGGGGTGACCTGGGCGCCGCCCGGGACCTGCTCGCGCGGGCACCCGACGCGGCCGCCCCGCCGCTGGCCGTCGCCCTCGCCCGGGTGGAGTTGCGTGCCGGCGACCCGCGCGCCGCCGGGTACGCGCTGCCGGACTGGGAGGCGCCGGAGGCGGCCGGCTGGCCGCTGCCCGTACGCCTGGACGCCGCCGTGCTCGACGCGGTGCTGGCCGGGCGCGCGGGCGACGACCGGCGGGCCGGACGGCTGCTGGAGCGGGCTCTCGACCTGGCCGGGCCGGAGGGCTTCCGGCGGGCGTTCACCCGCGCCGAGCCCGGCGTCCGTGACCTGCTCGCCGCGCACCTGGACGGCGGTACCGCGCACTGGCCGACGGTCAGCGACCTCGTCCGGGGCGCCGACGCGCCGGCCGAGCGGGCCCCGGCGGAGCGGGGCACGGGGGCGCTGGACGAGCCGCTGACCGAGCGGGAGCTGACGATCCTGCGTTACCTGCAGAGCATCCTGTCCAACGTGGAGATCGCGGCCGAGCTGTCCCTGTCGGTCAACACGGTCAAGACCCACGTGCGCAACATCTACCGCAAGCTCGACGCCACCCGCCGCCGCGAGGCCGTCCGCCGAGCCCGCGCCCTCCACCTCATCTAACCCACCCCGCCCCTCCACCCCTCCACTGCGTCGATCATGCACTTGTGGCGGGCGTTACGGGGTGGCGGTGTCGACGGCCGTCAGGAGGTCCGTCAGGTCGTAGGTGCCGTCGTGGCGGGTGCCGTTGACGAACAGGGTCGGGGTGGCATGGACGCCGCTGCGGATGCCGCCCACGAAGTCCCGCCGCACCCGGTCGCCGTGCGCCTGCCGCTCCACCTCCGCGGCGACCTCGTCGGCGGGCAGGCCGAGCTGCTCCATGCCGAGCGACAGGTGCACGGGGTCGAGCTGGTCCTGGTGCTCGTAGAGCCAGTCGTGCATCGCCCAGAACTGCCCGCGCCGGCCGGCCGCCTCGGCCGCCTCGGCGGCCTGCTCCGCGTACGGGTGCATGTTGGTGATGGGGAAGTGCCGGTACACCAGCCGCACCGTGTCGGCCCGCTGTCGCAGCAGCTCCCGCAGGTTCGCGTACGCGGCTCCGCAGAACCGGCACTGGAAGTCGGCGTACTCGACGATGGTCACCGGCGCGTCCACCGGCCCGCGGACGTTGTCGTGCCCGGTCACCGGGGTCCGCAGGCGGGCGGTGACCTGGAGTGGAGTGGTCATCGGGTCACCTCAGTCATGCCTCCCAGCCTTCCCCGCGGCGGGGTGAGGGTGGCTCACCCCGCCCGGGTGGTCCGGCGCCCGGCTCAGCCCAGCACCGGGGCGACCGCGATGTGGTTCTGCACCTCGCGGATGCCCGGCGCGCACCAGACGGTCCGTTCCACCTCGGCCCGCTCCGGCATCGAGTGGACCAGCCCGCCGAGCAGCACGGTGTCGCCGTGCACCCGGACGGTGATCCGCTCCGCCTCGGTGGCCCCGTTGCGGGCCAGCGCGTCGACGATGCGTACCGCCAGGTCGTGCCCGTCCGGCCGGGTGTCCGGGCGGACGGTGATGCCGTTGCTGACCCCGCGTACGCCGGTCAGCCGGGCCACGGCGCGTTCGGCGGCGCGGCGTTGGTACTCCCAGTCCACCTCGCCGTGCAGCGTGACCCAGCCGCGCGAGACGGTCACCTCGAGCTGCTCCAGGGGCACGAACGCGTCCCACTCGAGCGTGTGCCCCGCCGCGGCGGCGATGTCCGGGTCGGCGCGTTCGGCGCCGGTGCCGAGGCGTACGGCCAGGTCGTTGGCGACCGCCCGGACGCGCGCCACCCGGTGCGCCGCCCGCTCGGCGGCCCACTTCTTGGCGTAGCTGTCCACCCGGCCGGTCAGCGTGACCACACCCTCGGCGACGGTCACGCCGATCTCGTGCGGCCGTACCCGGGGTTCCCAGGTCAGCTCGTCGAGGACGGCCGACTGGATGTCCTGGTCGGTACGGCTGATCGTCTCGATGGCCATCTGTCACTCCTCACGGGATAGCTGCCGGTGCGCACGGGTTCGCCGGGACCGATCCTGGCGCCGGCCGGGGTGAGGGCCCCTCACCCGAACCGGGTGGCTCTTGGGAGCGCTTCCAGGTGGCCGGTCGGATCGGTTAGGGTAAGCGCGTTCCTCGGGTGCGGGAGCCGTCGCGCCGATGACCGGAGCCAGGGCAGCTCCGGCGCGATTCCGCACGTACCCGTTGCCGGGTCCGGCCGTCACCACGTCGGCTCCCGGCGTCCGAACCCGGAAGGAACCGCAGATGCGCAGAAGTTACGCCGGCGCGGTCGTGTCCGCGCTGGTCGTCGCCGCGGCCGTCGTGGCGGCACCGTTCACCGCAGCCGGCGCGCCCACCGCCGCAGCCGCCGCCGAGCCGTACACCTGGAAGAACGTCCGGATCGACGGCGGCGGCTTCGTCCCCGGCATCGTCTTCAACCCCACGGAGAAGAACCTGATCTACGCCCGCACGGACATCGGCGGGATGTACCGGTGGACGCAGGCCACGCAGTCCTGGACGCCGCTGCTGGACTGGGTCGGCGCCGACAGGTGGGGCTGGAACGGCGTGGTCAGCGTCGCCACGGACCCGGTGCAGACCAACCGCGTCTACGCGGCCGTCGGGATGTACACCAACGACTGGGACCCGAACAACGGCGCCATCCTCCGGTCGGCCGACAAGGGCGCCACCTGGCAGGTCACCGAGCTGCCGTTCAAGAACGGCGGGAACATGCCCGGCCGGGGCATGGGCGAGCGGCTGGCCGTCGACCCCAACCGGAACAGCATCCTCTACTACGGCGCCGAGGGCGGCAACGGCCTGTGGCGCAGCACCGACTTCGGGGCGACCTGGGCGAAGGTGACCAACTTCCCCAACGTCGGCAACTACCGGGCCGACCCGAGCGACCCGAACGGCTACAACGGCCAGAATCAGGGCCTGACCTGGGTCAGCTTCGACAAGAGCACGGGTACGGCCGGCACCGCCACGCAGACCGTCTACGTGGGTGTGGCCGACAAGGAGAACCCGGTCTACCGCAGCACGAACGGCGGCGCCACCTGGGAGCGGATCGCGGGGCAGCCGACCGGTTACCTCGCGCACAAGGGCGTCGTCGACCCGGTGGGCGGCTTCCTCTACATCGCCACCAGCGACACCGGCGGCCCGTACGACGGCGGCAAGGGCGACGTCTGGAAGTTCAGCCGCGCCACCGGCGCGTGGACGCGGATCAGCCCGGTCCCGTCCACCAGCGCCGACGCGTACTTCGGCTACAGCGGCCTGACCATCGACCGGCAAAAGCCGAACACCCTGATGGTGGCCACCCAGATCTCCTGGTGGCCGGACGCGATCTTCTGGCGCAGCACCGACGGGGGAGCCACCTGGACCCGGATCTGGGACTTCACCAGCTACCCCAACAGGTCCAAGCGCTACACCATGGACGTCAGTTCGGTGCCGTGGCTGACCTTCGGCAGCAACCCCGCCCCGCCGGAGGAGACGCCGAAGCTCGGCTGGATGAACGAGTCGGTCGAGATCGACCCACACGACAGCAACCGCTTCATGTACGGCACCGGCGCCACCATCTACGGCAGCACCGACCTCACCAAGTGGGACACCGGCGGCCAGTTCACCATCAAGCCCATGGTCAAGGGCCTGGAGGAGACCGCGGTGCTCGACCTGGTCAGCCCGCCGTCCGGGGCGCCGCTGGTCAGCGCGCTCGGTGACATCGGCGGCTTCCGGCACACCGACCTGGACGCCGTGCCGCCGATGATGTTCACCCAGCCCACCTTCACCAGCACCACCAGCCTGGACTACGCCGAGACGAAGCCGGCCGTGATGGTGCGCGCCGGCAACTTCACCGACGCGGACCGCCCCAACGACAGCCACGTCGCGTTCTCCACCGACGGCGGCGCCAACTGGTTCCAGGGCAGCGAGCCGTCCGGCGTCAACAGCGGCGGCACGGTCGCCGCGTCGGCCGACGGCAGCCGCTTCGTCTGGGCGCCGGGCGACGCCGGCCAGCAGGTGGTGCACTCGGTCGGGTTCGGCAACGCGTGGACCGCGTCGACGGGCATCCCGGCCAACGCGACGATCGAGTCCGACCGGGTCGACCCCAACAAGTTCTACGGCTTCAGCGGCGGCGAGCTCTACGTCAGCACCAACGGCGGGGCCAGCTTCACCGCCTCGGCCGCCGCCGGCCTGCCCAGCACCGGCAACGTCAAGTTCAAGGCGCTGCCCGGCAGGACGGGTGAGCTGTGGCTGGCCGGCGAGGGCGGGCTGTGGCGCTCCACCGACTCCGGGGCCACGTTCACGAAGCTGGCGGGGGTGAGCACCGCCGGCAACGTCGGCTTCGGCAAGGCCGCGCCCGGCCGGACGTACCCGGCGCTGTACCTGTTCGGCACCGTCGACGGCCGGCCCGGCGTGCACCGCTCGGACGACACCGGCGCGACCTGGGTGCGGATCAACGACGACCAGCACCAGTACGGCAACGCGGGCGAGGCACTGACCGGCGACCCCCGGGTCTACGGCCGGGTCTACCTCGGCACCAACGGCCGCGGCATCCTGGTGGCGGACCGGCTCGGCGGCACGCCCGACCCGACGCCGACCACCTCCACCCCGCCCCCGACGACGCCACCTCCGACGACGCCACCTCCGACCACCCCGCCCCCGACCACCCCGCCGCCGACCAGCGGTTGCACGGCGACGTACCGGGTGACCGGCTCCTGGCAGGGCGGCTTCCAGGGCGAACTGGTGGTCCGCAACGCCGGCAGCGCGGCGATCGCCGGCTGGACGGTGGGCTGGACCTTCCCCGACGGCCAGCAGATCACCCAGCTCTGGGGCGGCACCCACACCCAGACCGGGGCGACTGTCTCCGTCCGGGACGCCAGCTGGAACGGCGCCCTCGGTGCGGGCGCCACCGCCACCGCCGGCTTCCTGGCCAGTACGACCGGCGCGAACACCGCCCCGACCACCGTCACCTGCACCGCCCGCTGACCGCCGCGCTCCGCCGACCGCGCACCCCCGTCCCCACCAGGGGCGGGACGTGCGCGATCGTGCGGAGCGGCCCGGGTCTCCTACCGGCGCGGACGGGCTCCGGCTGTGCCGTTCCGGTCGGCACCGCCTCCGGTTCGTGGCCGGGAGGGGGCGGGCTACCCGGCACGCACCGAGAGGGCCGGTGTCCCCGCAAGCCATAGGCTCGGAGCTTCGCCCGTCGAAGGAGGGATCCTCCGTGAGTCCGATCAGGACGGCCTATCTCACCGCCGCGCGCTCGGCGGTGGACCTGCTCGCCGACCCCGCCGTAGCAACCCGCTGGGACGAACCGAGCGCCCTGCCTGCGTTCGGCGTGGGGGGCCTGGCCGGCCACCTCGCCAGCCAGGTGCTCGGCGTCCCCGCCGTGCTGGCCGCAACCGTCCCCGCCGGCGAACCCGTGGGACTGCTCGACCACTACGCGCGCGGCACCTGGCTCGGCGCCCCGGTCGACGCCACGGTGAACGTCGCCATCCGCCGCGCCGGTGACGGCCTCGCCGCCGACGGCCCGGCCGCTCTGGTCGACCGGTGCGCCGCCACGCTGCGCGAGTTGACGGACGTGCTGGCGGCGGAGCCGTCCGGGCGGGTGGTGCACATGGTCCGTGGCCCGTGGTCGCTCACCCTGGACGACTACCTGGCCACCCGGCTGATGGAACTCGTCGTGCACGCGGACGATCTCGCGGTCAGCGTCGGCGTGCCCACCCCGGAGCTGCCGGCCGAGACCGTCGACCCGGTGCTGACGCTGCTGGCCCGTCTCGCCGTACGCCGGCACGGGCAGCCGGCGGTGCTGCGCGCCCTGAGCCGGGCGGAGCGGGCTCCGGCGAGCGTCGCCGCCCTCTGAAGCCGCCCTCTGAACGGGCCGCGAGCCTTCGGAACAGGGCCGCTGGCTGCGGGCCGTGAGCCCGCCGGCCACGGCTGCGGGCCGTTGAGCCGCGAGCCTCTGAACAGGGCCGCGAGCCGCGGGACGACTGGCCGCGGGACGGTGGGCCGCGGGACGGTGGGCCGCGGGACGGTGGGCCGCGGGGCCGCGGGGCCGCGGGGCGGCGGGACGGTGGGCCGCGGGACGGCGGGCCGCCTGTCGCGGCACGTCGCCCCGGAACAGGCGCGGGCCCCGGCCGACCTCGATGGGTCGACCGGGGCCCGTTCGTCGCGAGCGTGTGCCGGACCGGTCAGCCGTCGAGGCCGACGGGGGAGTTGGGTCGGTCGACGTCGACGAACTCGATGTCGTCCATCGCCCGGTCGCCCCGGCTGCCGGCGGCCCGCGCGGCGGTGCCGGCGGCCCAGCCGATGGCCGCGCCGACCAGCGTGGCGCCGATCAGCAGCGTCCAGGGCAGCGCCGGCCGGCGGCCGGCCAGCGCGTCGAAGGCCTGGGTGGCCCGGCGCCGGGCCTCGTCCGCCGCCGAGCCCACCAGGTCGCCGGCCTCGTCGGCGAAACCGGAGCCGCCTCGGCGGGCCGAACGGGCGGTGTCCCGGACGCTGTCGCTGGCGGAGCTGACCGCCGAGACCAGGTGCTGCCACGCCTGGTCCGTGATCCGCTCGGGCTTGCTGCGGTCCAGCAGGTTGCTTCCGAACATGGTGGTTACCTCCTCGGGCCGAAGCCGGCGGCCATTTTCGGACTTCGGCGTCGCACCGGCGTGTGACGGTTCGCTCGTTTTCCGCCTGTGCCCCGCAGGGCTGCTCCGCAAACCCCGTACCGCGGGTGCGGCAGCCCGGGTGACATCGGCGGGCGGTGCGCGGGCCCGGCGTCAGCGGACGGCGACCGCCGTGGTCGCGCCCCGCGCGAAGTCGTCGTCGTCGTCGTCATCGTCGCCTCCGCCGCCGCCGAACCCGCAGGCCAGTACGAGGGCCAACAGCGCGCTGACGCCGGCCAGCGCGGCAAGTCTCCTGAGCATCGATCGTCCTCCCGGTCGCAGTCGTGTCTCCGAGCCGATGCTAGGCAGAACGGGCAAGGACCGTGCCGAAGCGGTACGGGCCACGCCGGGGGACCGGCTGTTGGGCGGTGCCGGAGGAAGCCGGCTACCCTGGGGCGCGACGTGTCAGCGGCAGCTGATCGTTGGTTGGGCAAAACGTTAATAGTCCGGATAAGGGCGACTTGCTGTGCCCTGATCCGCGAATTGCTCATCCCGAGGGGTGGCGACCGAGGCCGTCAGAGGAATACTCTCGGTCGCGGCCCGCGTACTGATGAGGCGCCCGTCGGACGGGCGAGTGGAGGTGCTCGCGTGAGCCTGTCGATCGTGAAGTCGGTCCTGCCCGGTGGTGTCATCGAGATCGCCCCGCGGGGGGAGATCGACGTCGACACCGCGTACGAGGTGCGCGAGGCGATCGCCGAGGTCCTGACCAAGGGGCGCCCCGGTCGGATCGAGCTGAACATGCGGCTCGTCACCTTCATCGACTCGGTCGGCATCAGCGCGATGGTCGCCGGCTTCCAGACCGCCGAGGTGAGCGGCGTCAAGCTCGTCGTCACCGAGCCCAGCCGCTTCGTGCACCGGCAGCTCTGGGTGACCGGCCTGCTCGGCCTCTTCGGCGCCCCCGAGCCCTACTACGCCGGCGCACCCACCCCCGAGGTCCTCCCGGGCGCCTGACCCGCCCACGGCGCCGCGAGGCGGGAGGCGGGCCGCTCAGGCGTCGCCGAGGCCCGACAGGTCGACGTCCGCCACCTCGGTGACCGCGCGGATCGCCGTCACCGAGGCGTACCCCTCGGCCAGCAGCGCCAGGTCGGTGCCGGGCTGCACGGCCTGCCCCGGCTCCTCCAGCGACGTGCGGACGAAGCCGTGCCCGGCCTCCGCCACCGTCATCTGCACCTGGCCGAAGGTGGCCAGCGTGCCCCGGCGCACCCCGCGCAGCCGACCGTGCGGCAGGTCCGGCGCGTTCACGTTGAGCACGCTCTCCACCGGTCCGGCGGTGAGCCGGGGCAGCAGGTCCAGGGCGACCCGGGCGGCCGTCGCCCAGTGCCGCTCGGCGTCGCGTACCCGGGCGGCGGCGGCCACCGCGGCACCCCCGCTGGCGGCCGTGGCATCCCCGGCCGAGAGCACGTCGAGCGAGACGGCCATCGCCCGGCAGCCGTTCGCGGCGGCGGTGAAGGCCGCACCCACCGTGCCCGAGTGCAGCACCGCGCGTCCCGCGTTCGCGCCCCGGTTGATGCCGGACAGCACCACCGCCGGCGGAGGCCCGAAGGCGCCGTGCACGGCGATCAGCGCGATGAAGCCGGGGGAGCCGCCGACCGCGAACGCCGGCACCCCCGGCAGCTCCGGCAGCGGGTGCTCGTGGACCACCACGTGCCCGTCGCGCTCCACGGCGGTCATCGCGGCGCTGGTGCCGCTCGCCTCCTCCAGCGGCGCGGCGACGACCACGTCCAGGCCCCGGTCCGCCGCCGCCCGCGCCAGCGTCTGGATGCCGGGCGCGGCGATCCCGTCGTCGTTGGTGACCAGTACCCGCAGCGTCATCGCTCGGCCGCCCGTTCGGCCAGCTCGTCGGGGCTCGTCCGCTCCTGCGGCCGGCTGCCGGCCGGTACGAGACGCACCCGGTCGACCAGGCCGGTGATCGAGTCGAGCCGGCCGGTGCCCAGGCCGTGCCGGGTCACGTTCAGCGCGCCGGCCGCCGCGCCGGTACGGATCGCGGTGCGCACGTCACCGCCGCGCGCCACCACGGCCGCCACCCCGGCGGTCATCGAGTCGCCCGCCCCGCGCGGATCGGCCGCCTCCAGCCGGGGCATCTCGACCTCGAAGACCTCGCCGTCGACCAGGGCGAGGGCGGGCTTGTCGGCCCGGCTCACCACCACGTTCTCGGCGCCGCCGGCGTGCAGGTCGTACAGGGCCCGGGTGAGCTGCTCCTCGTCCTCGCCGTCGGCGCGGCCGTCGGCGATCAGCTCCTCGTGGCTGACCTTGAGGAAGAAGACGCCGCTGTCCAGCACGGCGTCGAGGTGCTCGCCGCAGAGGTCGACCACCACCCGACTGCCGTTGGCCCCCAGGTCGGCGGCGAACCGCCGGTAGAGGTCGGCCGGGACCAGCGACGGCTCGTTCGGCCCGCTCAGCACGCTGACCGGGGCGCGCAGCCCCTCGCCGAGCGCCAGGTTGTAGAGCTCGTCCAGCTCGTGCCGGCTGAGCGGCTGGCCGGGCACGTCCACGATCTCCTGCCGGGAGCCCTCGCGCCGATCGTGCACGTACCCGCCGCTGCCGGAGTCGCGGACCACCACCTTCAGGTGCACCCCCTCGCTGACCAGCAGCGGCTCCAGCACCTGGCCGATCTCGCCGCCGAGGGCGGTGCAGAGCACCACGTCGACCCCGAGCGACATCACCATCCGGGCCTGCCAGACGCCCTGCCCGCCGGGGTGCAGGTGCAGCTCCGGCGCCTCGCTGGGCTGGTCGACGGTCACCGTCAGCCGGGGCGTGGGCGCGAAGACCATCACGTGCCCGCTCATCCGTCGTACCCGTCCATGCGCCCATCCTCCGCCGATCGACACGTACCGTGACCATCCATCAGCTGACCGTAGTGTGGTCGGCGGCCGGACGTCCGGACTCCGGGCGGGATCGGCGCGGCGTTGCCAGGGGGCCCGGCATGCGCGACGATCGGGCGACCACCGACGCTGGGGAGACGGCGTGCTCAGGCGAAGTTCCTTCAGCTACACCGTCCAGGCACGCTGTTCCCTCGCGGAGGCCGCGGCGCTGCTCGCCGACCCCACCCGGCAGGAGGACCTGCACCCGCTGATCGTCCGGGTCCGCCGGGTGCCGCCCCGTCCTGGCGCGCGGGCCAGCTACGACATCACCGATCGACTGGCCGCCGGGCCGGTGCGCCTGCCGATCACCTACCGGGCCGACGTCCTCGTCGACGATCCCGACGAGATCGTCACCGTGGCCCGGCAGTGGCCTGCCACCACGGTGCGCAACCACACCCGGCTGCGGGCGGAGCCCGACGGCGTGGTCCGCATCGAGGTCGAGATCACCCTCGCCGCGCCCGCGCCGCTCTTCGGCTACGCGTTCCGCCAGGCCCGCGCCGCCCACCTCGGGCTGGCCGCCCGCCTCGCCGTGGCCCTCGACACGAGCCCGCCTGGGCCGCCGGCCGACTGACCGCCGGACGGGCCCGGCCGCAGTGGCTGGAGGCGGCGGACGCCGCCGCGCCCCGGTGACCCGCGACGGGCGGGGGACCGGGGCGCGGGCGTCAGTAGACCGACAGGTGCACGTGGTTGGTGTGGTCGCTGGACGGGTCGCCGTTGGCTCCGCTGTACGACTTCCATCCGCTGCTGGGCAGCCAGATCTGCCTGTACCAGATCACGTAGAGCACGGCGAGCCGGTCGGCGTTGCGCACGAAGTACGCCGACAGGTTGTTGCCGTACGTCCGGTCGCCGCCGGTGGCGTCGCCGCCGAAGCCGCCCTTCTGGGCCGCGAAGTCGCAGGCCCGGCCCTTCGGGTGCTCGCCCGAGCCGCCGGGGCGGTAGCAGGAGACGTAGCGGGTGAAGCCCGCCGCCTTGGCCTGGTTGAGCGCGTGCAGGGTGCGCGGGGTGATACAGCCGTTGGCGGGGGTGGGGTCGTTGACGCTGCACGACTCGCGCGGCCAGGAGCCGTCGGAGTTGCGCGGGGCCGCCTTCGCCGTCTTGCTGGAGGTGCCGCCCGGCGAGGTGCCCGCCCCCGTGGACTGCTGCCGCTGTTGCTGCTGCTCGCGGTTGGCGACCGTCAGCGCCCGTTCGGCCTGCTCCTTGCGCTTGGCCATCACGGTGACCTGCTTGCGCTGCTCCCGGATCTCGCCGTCCAGGGCGAGCTTGGTGCGGGTGGCCTCGTCCCGGGTCTCCTGGAGTTCGCGCAGGGCCCGGTCCTCCTTGGCGGCCACCGCGTCGAGGGCGGCGGCGCGGTCCATGAAGCCGTCCGGCGAGCTGCTGTTGAGCAGGGCGGACGCCACGCTGAGCCGACCGGTGCGGTAGGCCGCCCCCGCGATCTCGCCGACCCTGGCGGTGTGCGCGGCCAGCTCGACCTCGGTGGTCTTGAGCTGCGTGGCGAGCTGCTGCTGCCGCTTGGCCGACGTGTCCAGGGCGCGCTTGGCGTCGAGGTAGCCCTTGCTGGCGGCCTCCAACTGGGCCCGCAGGGCGGGGGTGCCGCCCTCCTCGTCCTGGCCGGGAGCTGCGGCGAGCAGGCCGGCCCGGGTGGCGGCCGCCGCCGGGGCGGCGGTGACCGGAGCCACCGCGGCGCCGAGGGCGAGCATCGTGGCGATCAGGGCCGCCGTCCGGGCGGCACGTCGTCGTACAGGTGCCATCACTGGCATGCAGGTGTCCTTCCGTCAGCCGCCGACCGGGTTAGCTGACGGGTTCGGGACGGAAGATCCCTACCGCTGACGCGGATGCACCCCACGAACTTGGTTCCCCGGTTCGCCCCGCCGGGCGATTAGGCGGCGGCCACCGCCGGCACCGGTGGGTGCCGCCTGGCGGAGGCCGAAGCCGAGCCTACCGGTGCCGGTGTGACTGATGCAGCGCAGGTGACGCAGGGTGTACGTCCACTAACAGTCAAATCCGGCATAAGCGCACAATACTCTCCCAGATTTAAGGCTGTCCTCATTACCACTCAACCGACCCGCAGGCCCCGCGCGACGCTCCGGGCTCGATCTGCAACGTGGCGTGCTCGATGTGGAAGTCGTCGTGCAGCGCGGCCCGGGCGGCGCCCAGCACCGCGCCGACCTCCGCGCCGGGTGCCATGGTCAGGTGGGCCGAGGCCACCTCCATTCCGGAGGTCAGCGTCCAGACGTGCAGGTCGTGCACCTCGGCGACGCCGGGCACGGCGGCCAGCCGGTCGTGCACCGCGGTCACCTGGAGGTGCTCCGGCGCGGCCTGCACCAGGATGCGCAGCGCGGCCCGCCCGAGCCGCCAGGTGCGCGGCAGGATGAACACCCCGATCGCGACCGCCACCAGGGGGTCCGCCCACCACCAGCCGGTGGTGGCGATCAGCAGGGCGGCCCCGATCACGCCGAGTGACCCCAGCAGGTCGCCGAGCACCTCCAGGTACGCCCCGTGGACGTTGATGCTCTCCTTCGCCCCGGAGCGCAGCAGCGCGAAGGCGCCGATGTTGGCGAGCAGGCCGAGCACGGCGACCACCAGCATCGGGCCGGCCAGCACCACCGGCGGGTCGCCGAAGCGGCGCACCGCCTCGATCACGACGTAGACCGCGACGCCGGAGAGCAGGACGGCGTTGGCCAGTGCGGCCAGCACCTCCAGCCGGTAGAGGCCGAAGGTGCGCTGCGGGTCGGCGCCCGCCCGCCGGGTGGCGGCGATCGCCGCGAGCGCCATGCCGATGCCGAGCACGTCGGTGAACATGTGCCCGGCGTCGCTCAGCAGGGCCAGCGAGCCCGTGCGGAAGGCCGCCACCGCCTCCACCACCATGAGGCCGGCGAGCAGCCCGAACGCCGCCCAGAGCCGGCCCCGGTGGCGGTGCGCGGCATTCGCCACCGACCCGTGATGGTGGTCATGACCTGCGCCCACGCGCCCACCCTCCGTCAGGCGTCCGGATTCGCGTTCAATCTATGTTCACATCGCTATGTATGCAAGTAACGTCGGCTCAGCCGATCGGGTCGACGGTGGTCAGCCGCTGGGTGGCCCGGGACAGCGCCACGTAGAGCGTCCGCACCCCCGACCCCGGGTCGGCCCGGATCTCGCCCGGGGCGACGAGGACGACCCCGTCGTACTCCATGCCCTTGGCCTCCAGGCTGGTCACCACCTGCAAACGCGGCGCGCCGAGCCGGCCCAGCCAGCCGGCCACCTCGTCGCGGCGCGGCACCGGCGTGATCACCCCGACCGTGCCCTCGACGTCGGCGAGCAGCGCGCCGGCCGCCGCCACCACCGCGGCCTCCAGCTCAGCCGGCGGCACCGACAGCGCGACCGGGTCGATGCCGGTGGAGCGCACCGCCCGGGGCAGCGGCAGGTCCGGGTGCAGCCGGCGGATCTCGGCCGCCGCCACCGCGAAGATCTCCGCCGAGTTGCGGTAGTTCGTGGTGAGGGTGAAGTGGTGCCGCTTGCGCCGGCCCAGCGCCTGGTCCCGGGCCCGGGTCAGCTCCTCCGGATCCCCCGTCCACGCCGTCTGCGCCGGGTCGCCCACCACCGTCCACGAGGCCAGCCGGCCCCGCCGGCCGATCATGCGCCACTGCATCGGCGAGACGTCCTGCGACTCGTCGACCACCACGTGCGCGTACTCCCGGTAGTCGTCCGGGCGTTCCCGCGCCGCCTCGCGGGCGGCACGCTGCCGGTCGGCGAAGGTGCTCAGCTCGCGGACCCCGCCGGCCAGCTGGAACGGGTCCCGCTTCGCCCGGGCGGGCTTCATCGGCTTGCCGAGCAGCGCGTCCAGCTCGTCGAGCAGCGCGATGTCGGCGATCGTCAGCCCGGCGGCGTCGAGGCTGCGGTACGCGTCGGTCAGCAGCCGGATCTCGGCGCGGGAGAGGATCCCCTCGGCGTAGCGGTGCAGCCGGTCCGGACGGGCCAGCCAACCCAGCACGTGCCGGGGGTGCAGCCGGGGCCACCACGCCTTCAGGAACTCCCGGAATTCCGGCCGCTCGGCGATCTCGTCCTCGAACGCGCGCTGCTCGGGCAGCCGGCCCACGCCCAGCCTGCGGGCCTGCGCCCACAGCGCCGCGAAGACCCCGTCGAAGCCGGCCCGGCGCACCTCGTTGCGGCGGGCGCCCCGGGGCATCGCCCGGTCCCGGATGCCGTCCAGCTCGCGGCGCTCCAGCCGGAGCAGCGCGCCCCGGTAGAGCAGGCGGAGCTCGGTCGGGCCGCCCGGCACCGCGTCCCGGACCGCCCGCTCCAGCACCCGCCGCATCCGCAGCGAGCCCTTCACCGCCGCCACCGCCGGCGGATCGGTGCGGGTGGCGGTCAGGCCCACGAAGAGCGTGCCCAGCGAGTGCAGGGTGGCGGTGTCCTCGCCGAGCGAGGGCAGCACCGAGGCGATGTACTCGACGAAGACCGACGACGGGCCCACCACCAGGATGCCGCCGCCGGCGAACCGGCTGCGGTCGGAATAGAGCAGGTACGCGGCCCGGTGCAGGGCGACGGCCGTCTTCCCGGTGCCCGGACCGCCGGACACGATCGTCACGCCCGAGCCGGGGGAGCGGATCGCCTCGTCCTGCTCCCGCTGGATGGTGGCGACGATGTCCCGCATCCCCCGGCCGGTGGCCTTCGACAGCGTGGCCAGCAGCGCGCCGTCGCCGACCACCGCCATGTCGGCGGGCGCGGCGACGGGATCGAGCAGGTCGTCCTCGATCCGGGTGACCCGCTCGGCGGAGGACTGGATCGTGCGTCGCCGCACCACGCCCAGCGGCTGCGCGGGGGTGGCCTGGTAGAAGGCGGCGGCGGCCGGGGCCCGCCAGTCGACCACCAGGGTGGACGCGTCGTCGTCGCGGATGCCGAGCCGCCCGACGTGCAGCACCTGCCGGTCGAGCAGGTCCAGCCGGCCGAAGACCAGGCCCTCGTGCTCGGCGTCCAGCATGTGCCGCCGCCGTGCGGCGTGGAACACCATCGCGTCCCGTTCGACCAGCGCCCCGAAGTTGCCCACCCGGGCGAGCCGGTAGCCCTCCTTCTCGGCGCTGACCGCCGACCGGCGCAGCTCGGCCAGTCGGGCGTACACCCGGTCGAGATGCCGCTGCTCGACGGCGATCTCCTGTTCCAGGGTGGTCTGGTCGGTCACCGCTCGCTCCTCCTGACGTCGGCGGCGGGCGGCGCGAACCGTGCGAACCGCGCCAGGCCAACCGCAAGAGGGTACGGCCCGCACGCAACCAACGGCGCCACCGGTGCGGGAAAGGAACCCGCGTCACGCCCGCAGGGGCCGCGTCACACTCCCCGCCGGGCCCGGTCCGGTCCGATGCCGCGCTCCCCGCCGGGCCCGGTTCAGTCCGCGCGGGCGGCGGTGGTGGCACCGGCGCCGGGGGCGGTGAGCACGCGACGGAGCACGCCGCCGAGCGCCGCGTTGACCTCGTCGGGGCGTTCCATCATCAGCATGTGCCCGGCACCCGGGCAGACGGTCAGCTCGGTCGCCGGCAGCGCGCCGGCGATCGACTCGGCGCAGGGCGGCGGGGTGAGCCGGTCCCGGTCGCCGACCAGGGCGGCGGCCGGCAGGTGGGCCAGCGCGGCGAGGGTGTCCAGCCGGTGCTGCGCCCCGATGGACGCGCGGAACCCGCCGATCGAGCGGAGGGTGGCGCGGGCCACCGCCGAGGTGACCAGCCGGATGTCGTGCGGGTCGCAGCGGTCGCCGAAGAGCATCCAGCGGATGCTGGGACGCAGCGCGCGCAGCAGCGCCCGGGGCGGTCGCCAGGCCCCGCACCGGGCCAGCACGCCGGCCCCGGTGGTCTCGGCGAGCCGGATCAGCCGGGCGATCCGGGGCGAGAGGCCGTACGCGGTGTGCGTGTGCCCCTCGGCGGTGGTGGAGACGAAGACCAGCCCGGCCGTCCGGGCGGCGAAGTGCGCGGGGTGGCGGTGCGCGTACTCCATGATCGTCATGCCGCCCATCGAGTGGCCGACCAGCACGACACGGCCGGCCGGGGCCACCTCGTCCAGCACCGCGGCGAGGTCGTCGCCGAGCTGGGCCACGGTGGCGGTGGGCAGCGCCATGCAGCTCGACCGGCCGTGGCCGCGGGCGTCGTAGGTCACCACCCGCACCGCGTCGCCGAAGCGTTGCCGCAGGTCGGCGAGCTGCCGGTGCCAGGCCCGCCCGTCCAGCGTCCAGCCGTGCAGCAGCACGACGGTGACCTCGGCGTCGGCCGGTCCAATCGCCTCGACGTGCAGGCGTACGTCGTCGGGAAGGCGTACCTCGACGTGCTCCGGCATCGTCACCTCCCCAGGGCCGCACGGAACCGCAACACCGGGGATACCCGGTGGTAACACCGGCTACCCGTCATGAGACCACGGCAACCATGTCGGTGAGAAGGTTCGCAACCCGCTCCGGGCGGCCAGCGGGCCCGCCAAGCTGGGGGCATGGGGTCGCCCCGGGCCGCGCTGGCCGAGCTGCTCGCCGGCAACCGCCGCTTCGTCAGCGGCCAGCCGATGCACGGCCACGACGTCACTGCCGCCGCGGCGGCCTCGGGCGACCAGCAGCCGTACGCGGTCCTGCTCGGCTGCATCGACTCGCGGGTGCCGCTGGAGGCGATCTTCGACCAGACCTTCGGCTCGATCTGCGTGATCCGCACCGGTGGGCACGTACTGGACCGGGCGGTGCTCGGCTCCATCGAGTACGTGGTCGGTGAGCTGGGCGTGCCGCTGGTGATGGTGCTCGGGCACGAGCGGTGCGGCGCGGTGGCCTCCGCCGTGGACGCGTTGCGTGGCGGGCGGTCGCCGGGCGGCGCGCTGGCCCACCTCGTCGACCAGATCGCCCCGGCGGTGACCGAGGTGGGCGTCGACGACCCCCGGGTGCACCCGATGGCGGTCCGGCGGCACGTGCTCCGTACGGTCGCCGCCCTGCGCGCCGACGACCGGCTCGCCGTCCCGATCGCCGCCGGCCGCCTGACGGTGTCCGGCGCCCTCTACGACCTGACCACCGGCGAGGTGACCCTGCTAGAGCCGTAAAAAAACTCCCCCACCCACCCCACCCTCGTTGATCATGAAGTTGTTGTCGCGACACGCCGGGGCGGAGCGCAACAACTTCATGATCAACGGGGACGGAGAGAGGGGAGGGAGGGGGCGGGATGCGCGAACCGCCCGTCGGGGGGTCCCGGCGGGCGGTTCGGGTGTTGCGTGGGGGAGGGGGGTCAGCCCTCGAAGACGCCGGCCTCGACGAGGCGCTTCTCGGTGGCGTCCCAGCCGTCACCCGGGTGGGTGGTGTTGAGGTTGTTGATCTCGGCGCGGATCTTCGCGGCGTGGCCGGCGGCGGCCAGCACCCGGATCTCCTCGACGAAGGCCTCGGAGTCGGTGCGCAGGTGCGCGGTCTTGCCGTTGGTCAGGTTCCGCACGTAGGCGTGCTTGCCGCCGTTGAGCGGGATGAGGTACTTGAACTCGCCCAGCACGCTGAGGGCGCCACCCTGGCCAGCCTGGCCGGCCCGGACTGACGCGCGCGCGGTCTTAGAGGTGTTGCTCGCCACGGAGGTACTCCTTGCAAGACGTACGGGAGGACGGAACGTCCGGGGGCTGTGCGGACGACACCCTGGTGGGTGGGCCCGCGGAAGATGTGCGCGGCACAGGCCGCCGATGGAACTGTACACGACCACGGTCCCTGGCTGGTCATCGCGTCGTGACGGGTCAACCGGGGTGCTCGTCCGACTATTCCGACCCGCGAATTTTCCGATTCCCTGGCGCATCATCCGTCACACCAGTCATCATGTGTTCCAGCAACCACTCGGGTGGTCGAGGTCGTAGGGGAAGACGCACCTCGCTCTCCGGGAGGTCACCGTGCCAACGCGTGGCGTCGTATACGTCCACTCGACCCCGCTCGCCGTGTGCTCACACGTCGAGTGGGCGATCGCGCGCGTCCTTGCCGCGCCGGTCAACCTGCAGTGGACGGCTCAGCCCGTCGACCCCGGCGCACGCCGGGCCGAGTGCGGGTGGACCGGTCGCCCGGGGACGGGCGCCGAGCTGGCTGCTGCCCTCCGGCAGTGGCCCATGATCCGTTTCGAGGTCACCGAGGAACCAAGCCCCGGCGCCGACGGCGAGCGCTTCATGTACGTGCCCGGACGGGGCCTGTTCCGGGCGGGCGTCGGCGCGGCCGGCGACATCCAGCTCGGCGAGGACCGCCTGCGCAGCATCATGGCGGGCGCGCGGGCGCCCGAGGCCCTCGCGCACGCCCTCGACAAGGCGCTCGGCACGGCGTGGGACGCCGAGTTGGAGCCCTACCGGTACGCCGGCGACGGCGCGCCGGTGACCCTGCTCACCCGCGTCGGCTGACGTCGGGGCCCGGACCGGGGCCGACTCATCCTGGCGGGTGAAGGTCAAGTTGCCCCGATAAGGGGTGAACTGGTGGGATGGGCCGCGTGTCGACTACCCCGCGACGTGCCGGCGTCGCGCTCGCCGCCCTGACCGCACTGCTCGTCTCCGGGTGCTCCGGGCCGGCGGACCGCCGTCCCGATCCGGCCCCGACGAGCGCCGCCGCCCCGCCGGCCACCCCGACACCCGCCGCGAGCGTCCCCGGCACCGACCCCGCCGCCCGCGCCGCCGCCCTCGTGGCCTCGCTCGCCGACGAGGACCTCGTCGGCCAGGTGCTGATGCCGTACGCCTACGGCGACGCGGCCACCCGGGTCTCGCCCGGCTCGGCGGCCGGCAACCAGGCGCTGGCGGGGGTGGACACCCCCGCCCAGATGGTCGAGAAGTACCGGCTCGGCGGGCTGATCCTGGTCGGCTTCAGCGCCGACGACCCGACCAAGGGCAACCAGGAGACGACAAACGTCGACAACCCGAAGCAGGTACGCGCGCTGACCGACGGCCTGCGCGCGACCGCCGGTCGGCTGCCCGCCGGGCCGGCGCCCTTCCTGATCGGCACCGACCAGGAGCACGGTGTGGTCACCCGGATCACCGACGGCGTGACCCTGCTGCCCAGCGCCCTCGCCGCCGGCGCCGCCGGACGACCGGAGCTGACCGAGGCCGCCTGGCGGGCGGCCGGCACCGAACTCGCCGCGATGGGGATCAACCTCGACTTCGCCCCCGTCGCCGACGTGCTCGCCACCCGCAGCACCGTGATCGGCTCCCGGTCGTACGGTGCGGACCCGAAGGTGACGGCGGGGCAGGTCGCGGGCGCGGTCCGGGGCCTGCAGGCCGCGGGCGTCGCGGCCACCGTCAAGCACTTCCCGGGGCACGGGCACAGCGCCGCCGACTCCCACGAGGGACTGCCGGTGCTCGACCAGCCCCGCCGGACGCTGGAGACCGGGGCGTGGCCGCCCTTCTCCGCCGCCATCGACGCGGGCACGATGGCCGTGATGTCCGCCCACCTCGACGCGCGATCGGTGGACCCGGGCACCGCGGCGACCTTCTCGCACAAGCTGCTCACCGACGTGCTCCGCGGCCAGCTCGGCTTCCAGGGCGTGGTGATCACCGACGGGATGAACATGCCGCCGGCCAAGCGCTGGTCACCGGGCGAGGCCGCCGTGCGGGCCCTGAAGGCGGGCAACGACCTCATCCTCATGCCGCCGAACGTCCGCCAGGCGTACGACGGGTTGCTCGCCGCGCTCCGCGACAAGTCGCTGCCCCGGACCCGCCTCGTCGAGGCCGCGACCCGGGTGCTGACGATGAAGTTCAAGCTGGCCGACCGGCCCACGCCCGAGCTGTCCACGCTGGCCGGCCCGGCGCACCGCAAGGCGGCGGAGGACCTGGCCGCGGCGGCGGTGACGGTGCTGCGGGGCGCCTGCGGCGGCGGCGTACGGGGGCCGGTGACCGTGACCTCCTCCGGCGGGCGCGAGCACACGCGGGCGGCGCTGACCGAGGCGCTCAAGGCGGCCGGGGTGAAGGTGGTGGCCGGCGGCGGCACGGTGGTGCACCTCGTCGGGTACGGCGACGGCGCCGGCGACCTGCGCGCCGACGCCGCCGTCACGGTCGCCATGGACACCCCGTACGTGCTGGCGAAGGCCAAGTCGCCCACGCTCCTGGCGACCTACTCCTCCAGCCGGGCGTCGATGACCGCCCTCGCCGGGGTGCTGGCCGGCAAGACCCGACCGGGCGGTCGGTCCCCGGTGCCGGTGTCCGGCCTGCCCGCCACGACCTGCGGCGCCTGAGCCGGGTCAGTCCCGGTTGATCCGGGCCGACTGCTTCACCAGCTGGTACGCCGGCAGCAGCTCCACGGGGTCCGAGGTGTCCAGGCTCAGCACGATCGGACCGTAGAGGGAGGAGATCGCGATGGCCCGGTCGTGGACCGTGCCGCCGGCCTCCTTGGAGTAGCTCGCCTCGACGGCGTCGACGGTGCCGGCCTTCACCCGCCGGTACTCCGCGTCCGCGGCCTCCGGGGCGTAGGCGTCGAGGAAGTGCTTGAGGTGCTGCTGTGCGCCGCCGGCGACCCCGTCGACCCGCCACACCCGCAGGAACCCGGTGGAGCCGGTCGGCCGGGCGTCGATCTCGCACAACATGAGGGCCTTGCCGAGGCGGGGCTCGCCGAACTTCGCCGAACCCTTCACCGCCTCGACCTTCCACTTCGCCGGCACCGAGAAGGTGACCGGCAGCTCGCAGGGCGTGCCCTTGCCGCCCACCGTGGTCCCGGCGGGAGCCGCCACCACCTCGTCGTGCCAGGGCGGGCCGGGGGTCACCGGGGAGGCGGTGACGCTCGGCGAGGCCGACGGGGAGCCACCGGCCGACGGTGCCTCCTTCCCGTCGGCGCAGCCGCCGGTCAGTCCGATGGCGAGCGCCGCGAGCACGGCGGCGCGGGTACGACGTCGCATGGTGTCCATTCCCCGTTGACGACGAGAGCCGGCTCATCAAAGCGGCGCGGGGCGGCGGCGTCAATCCGGTTGATCTACGGTGCCGCGCGCAGGGCGGCCACCAGCCACTCCACGGCGGGCACCGTGGGCGGGAACGGGGGCCGCCGGTGGACCGGGCGGTGGGCGGGAGCAGGTCGAGAAGCCTCCTGTCTCCAGCCGCTGGAGAGTCAAGCGGGAAACCGGGTCGCGTCCGGCGGTCCCGACTGGCACCCTCGCGTGCATGGGGACGGCTGAGGGTTTCGCGTACGACGAGCGGTCGGACGGCACGGTGGTCATCACCCACCACGGCCGGGCGGCGGGCACCCTGCGCGGCGGCCGGGCGGCGGAGTTCCTCGCCGAGGTCGACGACGACCCGCAGCTCGTGATGGCCCGGTGGACCGGCAACTACCGCCGGGGCAACGAGCGGACCGCCCGCCAGCACCCCCGCAACCGGGGCTGAACGGCGCGTGGGGCCCGCGCTCGTGCTGAGCGCGGGCCCCACGACGGTACGTGCGGCTACAGCGGGATGTTGCCGTGCGCGCCCCGGGCCGCCGGGGCGGCGGCGAGGGCTTCGGCGATGCGGCGGCGGGTCTCGGCCGGGGTGATCACGTCGTCGACGACGCCGATCTCGAGGGCCCGGTTGACGCCACCGGCGATGCGGGTCTGCTCCTCGACGAGTTGCGTGCGCAGCGCCTCGCGCTCCTCGGCCGGGGCGGCGGCGAGCTTCTTGCGGTGCAGGATGTTGACGGCGGCGCCGGCGCCCATCACCGCGACCTCCGCGTTGGGCCAGGCGAACACCGCGGTGGCGCCCAGGGAGCGGGAGTTCATCGCGATGTACGCCCCGCCGTAGGCCTTGCGCGTGACCAGGGTGACCCGGGGCACGACGGCCTCGGCGAAGGCGTGCAGGAGCTTCGCGCCCCGGCGGACGACACCGTCCCACTCCTGGCCCAGGCCGGGCAGGTAGCCGGGGACGTCGACCAGGACGATCAGCGGCACGCCGAGGGAGTCGCACATGCGCACGAACCGGGCGGCCTTCTCGGCGCTGGAGGCGTCCAGGCAGCCGCCCAGGCGCAGCGGGTTGTTCGCGATGACCCCGACGGTACGCCCGGCGAAGCGACCCAGGGTGGTCACCACGTTCGGCGCCCACTTGGCGTGCAGCTCCACCCCGGGGGCGTCCAGCAGCGCCTTCACCACCGGCTTGACGTCGTAGGCCCGGTTCGTCTCGACCGGCATCTTCGCCGTCAGGTCGTGTCCCCCCTCGTCCTGGGCGGACACGTCGTCGGGCGACAGGCGCCCCTGCCGACCGAGCAGCGCGGCGAGCTTGCGCGTCTCGGCCAGCGCCGTCTCGTCGTCGGCGCAGGTCACGTGGACCACCCCGGAACGGCGGCCGTGCGGCTCGGGCCCACCGAGGCGGGCCATGTCGACCTGCTCGCCCGTCACGCTGCGGACCACCTCCGGGCCGGTCACGAAGATCCGACCCGCTCCGCTCATCACCACGATGTCGGTCAGCGCCGGCCCGTACGCGGCGCCACCGGCCGCCGGGCCCAGCACCGTGGAGATCTGCGGCACCCGCCCCGAGGCCCGCACCATCGCCGCGAACACCTGACCCACCGCGTCCAGGGCGACCACGCCCTCGGCCAACCGCGCACCACCCGAGTGCCACAACCCGATCACCGGCACCCGCTCCCGTACCGCGGTGTCGATCGCGTCCACGACGTGCCGGCACCCCTCGGTGCCCATCGCCCCGCCCATCCGCGTCGCGTCCGTGGCGTACGCGACGACCGGCGAACCCTCGACCTCACCGCGCGCCCACAGCACACCCGAGGTGTCCCGCGGCACCGACAGCCGCAACGAACCCGCGTCGAACAACGCCCGGAGCCGAACCTCCGGATCCCGATGGTCCGCGACGGACGAAGCGTCCACGCCAACGGCGGTGGTGGTCACGTGAGCCTCCATGGCTGTGGTCTCAGGCCCGCGTGAAGACGAGAGCCACGTTGTGCCCGCCGAAGCCGAACGAGTTGTTCAGCGCGGCGGGGATGTCCATGTGGCGCGCCTCGTTGGCGGCCACGTCCAGGCTGAGCCCGTCGTCGGGGTCGTCCAGGTTGATCGTCGGCGGTACGACACTGTCGCGGATCGCCAGGATGGTGGCGATCGACTCCAGCGCGCCCGCCGCGCCCAGCAGGTGACCGGACATCGACTTGGTCGAGGTCAGCACCGGGTGGTCACCCAGCGCCGCGCGCAGCGCGGTGATCTCCGCGACGTCCCCGACCGGGGTCGACGTGGCGTGCGCGTTGACGTGCACGATGTCCGCCCTGGCGACGCCCGCGTCGGCGATCGCCTTCGCGATCGCCCGGATCGCGCCCTCGCCCTCCGGGTGCGGCTGGACGATGTCGTAGCCGTCGGAGGTGAGGCCGGCGCCGGCCAGCCGGGCGTAGACCCGGGCGCCCCGGGCGGCGGCGTGCTCCGCCCGCTCCAGCACCACGATGCCCGCGCCCTCACCCAGCACGAAGCCGTCGCGGCCCTTGTCCCACGGCCGGGAGGCCCGCTCCGGCTCGTCGTTGCGGGTCGACATCGCCCGCATCGAACTGAACCCGGCGATCGGCAGCTGGTGGATGACCGCCTCGGTGCCGCCGGCCACCACCACGTCGGCCCGGCCGGCACGGATCATGTCCATGCCGAGCGCGATCGCCTCGGCGCCGGTCGCGCAGGCGCTGGCCACCGAGTGCACCCCGGCCTTCGCGCCCAGCTCCAGCCCCACCCAGGCGGCGGGGCCGTTCGGCATCAGCATCGGGATCGTGTGCGGGGAGACCCGCCGCGGGCCGGACGCCTCCAGGATGTCGTCCTGGGCGAGCAGCGTCAGCGCGCCGCCGATGCCGGAGCCGACGCTGACGCCCAGCCGCTCCGGGTCCAGCCCGGAGTCGGCCAGGCCGGAGTCCGCCCAGGCCTGCTGCGCCGCGATGATTGCGATCGCCTCGGAACGGTCGAGCCGGCGGAGCTTGACCCGGTCGATCAGGCCGGTCGGCTCGACCGCGAGCCGGGCGGCGATCCGGACCGGCAGTTGCTCGGCCCACTCCTGGGTGAGCGGACCCACCCCGGAGCGGCCGGCGAGCATGGCGTCCCAGGTCGACGCGACGTCCCCGCCCAGCGGGGTGGTCGCGCCGAGCCCGGTGACGACGACGTCGGTGTGAGCCATGATCAGGACTGCGCCTCGATGTAGCTGACGGCGTCCCCGACGGTCTTCAGGTTCTGCACCTCGTTGTCCGGGATCTTGACGCCGAACTTCTCCTCGGCCGCCACCACGACCTCCACCATGGAGAGCGAGTCGACGTCCAGGTCGTCGGTGAAGGACTTCCCCTCGGCCACGTCGTCCGGGTTCACCCCGGCAACCTCTTCGAGGATCTCGGCGAGGCCGGCGGTGATCTCGTCACGGGTCATTGCGGTTGGTTCCTCTCATCGTGGATCATTCGACGGCCGACGACGCCGACCGTCACTCCCCGGCGCGGCGGCCGGAGGGGCTTTCAGGGGCAGCGGACGACCTGACCGGCGTAGGTCAGGCCACCGCCGAAGCCGAAGAGCAGCACCGGGGCGCCGGAGGGCACCTCCCGCCGCTCGACCAGCTTGGACAGGGCCAGCGGCACGCTCGCCGCCGAGGTGTTGCCGGACTCGACGATGTCCTTGGCGACGATCGCGTTCGGGATGCCGAGGCGCTTGACGATGCCGTCGATGATCCGGGCGTTGGCCTGGTGCGGCACGAAGGCGGCCAGCTCCGACGGGTCGACCCCGGCGCGCTCGCACGCCTGCCGGGCCAGCGGCGCCAGCTCCGTGGTGGCCCAGCGGAAGACCGACTGCCCCTCCTGCTGGATGGACGGGCGCCAGCCCTCGATGCGTACCGCGTCGCCCTTCTCCGGCACCGAGCCCCAGACCACCGGGCCGACGCCGGCGGGCTCGCCCTCGCCGACGGCCGACACCACGGCGGCCCCGGCGCCGTCGGCGAAGATGATGCAGGTGGAGCGGTCCGTCCAGTCGACGATGTCGGACAGCTTCTCCGCGCCGATGACCAGGGCGTTGCGCGAGGCGCCGGCCCGGATGGCGTGGTCCACGGTGCCCAGCGCGTACGCGAAGCCGGAGCAGGCCGTGTTGAGGTCGAACGCCCCGGGCGCGGTGATGCCGAGCTTGGCGGCGACCCGGCAGGCCACGTTCGGGCTGCGGTCGGCGGAGCTGCACGTCGCCACCACGACCAGGTCGATGTCGGCGGCGGTGAGCCCGGAGTTGGCCAGCGCCTTGCCGGCGGCGGCGGCGGCCATGTCGGCGACCGTCTCGCCGTCGGCGATCCGCCGGGTGACGATGCCGACGCGGTCCCGGATCCACTCGTCGCTGGTCTCGACCAGCTGGGCGATGTCGTCGTTGGTGACCACGCGGGAGGGCTGGTAGTGCCCCAACGCGACGATCCGACTGCCGGTCATGCGTGACCTCCGATGCGGACGAGCGGTTGGCCCGGCGCGACCGGGTCGTCGTGGTGGGCGAGCCACTCGGTGAGCACGCCGCTGCCGTGGGCGTTCACCTCGACCGGGCCCTGCCGGGTGGCCACGTGGCCGACGACCTGGCCGGTGCGGAGCGTGTCGCCCTCGGTGAGCTCCCGCGCCGGCTCGAAGGTGCCGGCCGACGGGGCCACCACCACGCGGAAGTGCATGGTCGGCTCGTGGCCCGGCGCCATGCCGTGCCGGGCGATCAGGTCCCGGGCGGCGGGCAGGTCGTCGGGGGTGTTCAGGGTGACCACCTCGGGGGCCCCGGCCCCCTTCAGTTCCCGCTTCACCAGGCCCGCGAGGGTGCCGGCCGGGGGCAGCTCGATCACGCCGGTCACCCCGAGGTCGGCCAGGGTACGCATGCAGAGGTCCCAGCGCACCGGCGCGGTGACCTGGCGGACCAGGCGCTGCACCATGTCACGCCCGTGGTTGACCGCGGCCCCGTCGAGATTCGACAGCAGGATCCGGGCCGGGTCGCTCGGGGTGATCCCGGCGGCCACGGCGGCCAGCGCCGTCTCGGCGGGGGCCATGTACGGCGTGTGGAAGGCGCCGGCCACCTTCAGGCGGATCACCCGGGCCTTCACCGGCGGCTCGGCGGCGAGCTTCTCCAGCCCCTCGACGGAGCCGGCGGCGACGAACTGGCCCGCGCCGTTGCGGTTGGCCGGGTGCAGCCCGTGCGCGACGATCGAGGCGAGCACCTCGTCGGGGTCCCCGCCCAGCACGGCGGCCATCCCGGTCGGCTCCAGGGCGCAGGCCGCGGCCATCTCCCGCCCGCGTACGCCGGCCAGGGTGATCGCCGCCTCCGCCGGGAGGACCCCGGCGAGCGCCGCCGCGCCCAGCTCGCCGACGCTGTGGCCGACGGTGAGCGTGACGTCGTACATCGGCAGGTGCTCGGCGGCCAGCAGCGCGGCGGCGACCAGCAGCGGCTGGGTCCGCGCGGTGTCCCTGATCTCGTCCGCGTCGGCCGCGGTGCCGAGGTGCACCAGGTCGACCCCGGCCAGCGCCGACCACCAGCGCAGACGTGCTTCGGCGCCGGTGAGGTCCAGCCAGGGAGTCAGGAAGCCGGGTTTCTGGGAACCCTGGCCGGGCGAGAGTACGGCGAGCACTCCTATGACTCTCCCGGATACGCGCGGGTAGCGCTGTGCCGCCCCCGACCAAACCGCACTAGAACCTTTGGAGGGTTCCTACAAAAATCGGCGGCGATCATCACCTATGTGTGATGTTTTACCGGCGTTCGGGGTCATTGTCTGGGTTGGTACCACCGGGACCACCGGGTCGAGCCGGCCGACGGTGAGGGCCACCTGGAGCGCGAAGGCGTCCCGCGCCGCGAGCGGCGAGAAGCCGGTGACGTCCGAGATCCGCCGCAGCCGGTAGCGCACCGTGTTCGGGTGCACGAAGAGGGAGCGCGCGGCGCTCTCCAGGGTGCCGCCGGCCGCGAAGAAGGCGTCCAGGGTCTCCAGCAGTTCCCCGCCGGCCCGCACCAGCGCGGCGTAGACGTCGTGCCGCAGCCGCCGGCGCGCCTCCGCGTCCCCGGCCAGCGCCCGCTCCGGCAGCAGGTCGTCGGCAGGCACCGGCCGGGGCGCGGTCGGCCAGGCCGGTGCGGCCCGGAAGCCGGCCAGCGCGGCGCGCGCCGACTCGGTCGCCTCGTCCAGGCTCGGCACGGCCGGACCGACCACCACCGGCCCGTCCCCGAAGGCGCCGAGCAGCTTGCCGGTGGCCGCGACCGGGTCGGCGGCGCCGCCCAGCACGATGACCAGCCGGTCGCCGTGCACCCCGCCGATCACCTCCGTGCCGATGCGCCGGGCCTGCCGGTGGACGGTGTGCAGCACGGCGGAGACCTCCCCGCCGGGGGAGCGCCCGACCGCCACCGCCACCGGCGGGGCGTCCGCCCAGCCGAGCGCCGCCGCCCGGCTCGCCAGCACGTCCGGCGAGTCGCCCCGCAGCAGCGCGTCCACCAGCAACGCCTGCAACCGGGCGTCCCAGGAGCCGCGCGACTCGGCGGCCCGGGCGTACACCCGGGCGGCGGCGAAGGCGATCTCCCGGGAGAACCGCAGCACCGCCTCGCGCAGCTGCTGTTCCTCGCCCTTCGCCGCCAGGTGCGACACCTGCTCCTCGACGACGTCGATCATCACCTTCACCAGCGCGACGGTCTGCTGGAGGCTGATCGAGCGGGCGAGCGCCTGCGGCGCGGTGGCGAAGACCTCGTCCGAGACCTCCTGGGTGCTGTCCGCCGTGCCGCCGCCGTCGCGCAGCCACTGCACCAGCGACCGGGCGCCGGCCTGGGCCACCAGCATCACCCAGGAGCGGTGGTCGGGCGGCAGGTCGCGGAACCAGGGCAGCGTCTCGTCCATCCGGGCCACGCTGGCGCTGGCCAGCGCCCCCGCCGCCCGCTCGATCCGGCGCAGCGTGGCCGACAGTTCCGTCCCGCCCGGCTCGCTCACCGCCCCAGCCTGACACGCCCCGACCTGCGGCGGTGGGTCAGGCCGGCGGCGGGACGGGCAGTCCCAGCTCCTGGGCCAGGATGGCGGCCTGCACCCGGCTGCGCAGGTCCAGCTTGGCGAGGATCCGGCTGACGTGGGTCTTGGTGGTGCTCTCGGCCATCGCCAACCGGTCGGCGACCTGTTGGTTGGACAGGCCGAGCCCGAGACAGGCCAGCACGTCGCGCTCCCGGGGGGTCAGCGCGTCCACCGCCTGCCGGGCCGCGGCGGAGGTGGTGGGGGCGGTCGCCGCGAACTCGGTGATCAGGCGGCGGGTGACCGCCGGGGCGATGAACCCCTCGCCCCGGGCGACCGTCCGCACGGCCGCCACCAGCCCCGCCGCGTCGATGTCCTTGAGGACGAAGCCCGCCGCGCCGGCCCGCAGCGCCCCGAAGACGTACTCGTCGACGTCGAAGGTGGTGAGCACGAGCACGTCGGCGAGCCGGTCGGCGGCGATCTCCCGGGTGGCCGAGATGCCGTCCAGCCGGGGCATCCGCACGTCCAGCACCGCGACGTCCGGACGCAGCTCCCGGCACAGCCGGACCGCCTCGGCGCCGTCCTCGGCCTCGCCCACCACCTCGACGCCGGCCGCCCCGGCCAGGATCAGCGCCAGCCCGGCCCGCACCGCCGGCTGGTCGTCGGCGAGCAGCACCCGGATCACCTCGGCCATGCCACGCCCCGTCCCGTCACGGCGCCACCTCCGTCGGCAGCTCCACCCGTACCCGCCAGCGGCCCCCCGCCGGGCCGGCGGCGAACCGGCCGTTCAGCAGCGCCGCCCGCTCCCGCATCCCGATCAGGCCGACGCCCGCGCCGGTCAGCGTGTCCCGGCCGGCGCCGACCGGGTTCTCCACGCCCACCACCACCCCCGCCGGCTCGTACGCGACCAGCAGGTCGGCCTCGCCGGCGCCGTGCTTGAGCGCGTTGGTCAGCGACTCCTGCACGATCCGGTACGCGGCCAGGTCCACCCCGACCGGCAGCGCGCGGGGCTCGCCGCGCCGGGTCGCCCGGACGGTCAGTCCGGCGGCGCGGACCCGGTCCACGAGAGCGTCGACCTCGCTGAGCCGCGCCCGGGTCGTCTCGTCGGTGGCGTCGACGGCCGCCCCGCCCTCCGCCGGTTCCCGCAGCAGGCCGATCATCTGCCGCATCTCGCCCAGCCCCTGCACGCTGCTCTCCCGGATCACCCGCAGCGCCGACTCGACCTGCGACCGGTCGAGCCCGGGCACGGAGAGCGCGGCCGTGGCGTGGATGGCCACCGCGCTCAGGTGGTTGGCGATCACGTCGTGCAGCTCCCGGGCCATCCGGGCCCGCTCCGCGCCGACGGCCTGCCGGCGGTCCAGCTCCACCAGTCGGGCCGTCTGCTCGGCCCGGGCCCGTTCGGCGACCGCCTGGTCCCGGTACTGCCGCACGCTGATCCCGGTGAGCACCGGCAGCACCCCGGCCAGCACCACGGGCGCCCCGATGCCCACGCCCCGCCAGTCGCCCCTCAGCAGCACCCCCACCGCCGTGCCGAGGACGCTCAACCCGATCGTGGCCTGGAGCAGCCGGCGCCAGGTCCGGGCCGAGCCGAACACGCACGCGTCGTAGAGCACCTGGGTGTAGACGAGGACGGTGGCCAGTGAGCCGCCCATCGCGAGGTCGGCCAGCACCGCCACCGTGCCGAGCGCCAGGCTGGCCCGGGTGGCGACCCGGCGTAGGCCCACCGCCGTGCAGACCACCGCCAGCGGCAGCAGGAACAATGGTTTCGGCAGGTCCGGGTGCCAGGACAGCTGCGGCTGCGTGCCCAGCCCGTACAGGACCACCCCGCCAACCAGGGAGGCGCACGCCAGCACGAGATCCCGTCCACCCGTCCCGGCCTTCACCCACCCCGCCGCCCTCACCCCCCGATCCCACCACCCCCCACCCGGCCCGTTTCCGCCGATCATGCAGTCGTGGTGGGGGACGAAAGCTGCACCGTCGTACGAAATTCCCACCACGACTCCATGATCGCGAGGGAGGGGGTGGGTGCGGTGGGGGAGTCGGGTGGGGCGTCGGTGCCGGCCAGTACGGTGACAGGGCCCGTCGGAGCGACCCCGGCGGGCGGGGCGAGCGTGAGGAGACTCCGATGGCGCACGGGGAGGCCGAGCACGGCTGCGCCCAGGGCGAGCCCTGCCGGCCGGGCCACCACGAGCAGCAGGCGGCAGCCAAGCACCGCCGGCTGCCCGGAGGGTTCCCGGCCCACTCGCCGGAGCACCCGGCCCGCGCGCCCGAGCGCCCCGAGGACGACGTCACGGTGCCTCGGCAGCGCGTCGCGGAACCGGCTCCGCCCGTTGAGGCCGAGCCGGCGGCGGTCCCGGGCTGCCGCAGCGACCTGCCCGGCTGGGCCGGCGCGCACCGGCACGGCCCGGTCCGCCCCCAACAGCGCGTCAACCGCCGTGAGCGGCCGCCACGCCGCTGGTGCTGACCACGGCGACGCCGCCCGGCCGCTAGCGTGACCGGTGTGAAGGCGATCGCGATCGACACGTACGGCCCGGCCGACCTGCTGACCGTCCGGGACCTGCCCGACCCGCCGGTCGGCCCGGACACGGTGCTCGTACGGGTCCGGGCGGCCGGGGTGAACCCGGTCGACTGGAAGGTGCGCGAGGGGCACCTGGCCGGTGCGATCCCGGGTCACTTCCCGCTCGTCCCCGGCTGGGACGCGGCCGGGGTGATCGAGGCGGTCGGGCCGGCGGTGACCGGGTTCGCCGTCGGCGACGAGGTCGTCGGCTACGTCCGGCGCGACCACGTCCAGTACGGCACGTACGCCGAACTCGTCCCGGCGCCCGAGCGGACGCTGGCGGCCAAGCCGGTGCGGGCGTCCTGGGCCGAGGCGGGCGGCCTGCCCCTGGCGGGCCTCACGGCGTACCAGGCGCTCCAGTCGGCCCGCACCGGCGCCGGCGACACGGTGCTGGTGCACGGGGCGTCCGGCGGGGTGGGCCACCTGGCGGTGCAGATCGCCCGGGCGTTCGGCGCCGACCGCGTGATCGGCACGGCCGGCCCGGCCAACCACGACTTCGTCCGGTCGCTGGGCGCCGAGCCGGTCGCGTACGGCGACGGGTTGGCCGACCGGGTCCGCGCGGTCGCGCCCGACGGGGTGGACGTGGTGCTCGACTTGTTCGGCGGCGACGCGCTCGACGTGTCGGCCGAGCTGATCACCCGTCCCGCGCGGCTGATCTCGACGGCCGACCCGGAGCACGTCACCCGGCTGGGCGGCAGCTACCTCTTCGTCAAGCCGTCGACCGTGGACCTGGGCATGCTCGCCGGGCTGGTGGACGCCGGCCGGCTGACCGTCCACGTCGAACGGACGTTCCCGCTGGCGCAGGCGGCGGACGCGCAGCGCCTGGTGGAGGCGGGGCACGTCTGCGGCAAGGTGGTCCTGGAGGTCTGACCCCCGCCTGGGCCGGCCATGGGGCGGGGCGCCGGCGGTGGGCTCAGCGGGTGCGGCGGCGGACCAGCAGCGCGATCCCGGCGAGCCCCGACGTGATGACCAGCACCACCGCGACGTTGAGCAGCATCAGCCGCTGCAACTCGCCGAGCGCCTCGTCGAGGTCCTTCGCCGGGTTGAGGGCGTCCTCCGGGATGACCCGCTCGCCGCCACCGACGCCCCCGCTGACGGTGTCGAACTGCCGCTCCAGCGGCACGCCCGCCGTGCGGAGGGTCTCCGACATGCTGAGCCGGCCGAGGAACCAGCCCGCGGCGGTCTTGCGGGCGTCCGGCTGCTTGGCCGGGCGGAAGACGCGCGGCCCGCCGACCGCCTTCGGGTAGAGGTCGTACGTCTGCTTCGGGACGTCACCGGCGAACACCACGACGGTGTACTTCGGACCGAGGTCGGCCGCCTTCGGGCCCTTGGGCTGCCCCGTACGGCCGAGGAAGTTGACCTGGTCGATGACCGCCACCACGTGCGCGGGCTGGGCCTCCGCGCGCAGCCGCAGCGGTTCCGCCAGCCCATGCCCGGTGATCTCCACTCCGGCCGGTGGGGTCTTCGGCGCCGCCGTCGCCGTCCCGGCGGAACCGAGCGACAGGACCGCCGCCGCGAGCCCGCCTGCCAACACCGCGACCAGCCGCCGCATCGTTCGGACCATCGCCGCCTCCTCGCCCCGTTCGATGGATGGCTTGCTGCAGGTCACGCGTTGGTTGGCTGACGGGGGTGACCGAACCCGTGCAGGGTGCCACCCTCAAGACTGCGCAGAACGTCGATCGGTTGCAGCTCGTGGAACAGTAATTGGAACTATCTGTGATCCCGGCCCGACCAATGAACGGTAGCCGTGGATCAGCGGGCGGATCGTACCTTTACGGAGGGGTTCATGGGGGGCAGGTTCCCACGTATGGCGCGCACCTGGCCAGTGGTGGTCGGCGTGGCGATCGGTGTGTCGTTGGTGCTGCCGGCCGCGCCGGCGGCCGCCCACAACTCGCTGACCGGCAGCGATCCGCGCAACGGCGCCCGGGTGGCCGAGGCGCCGTCCCGGATCGAGCTGCGTTTCCTGGCGAAGGCGGATCCGAGTACGACGAAGATCACAGTGACCGGTCCGGACAACGTGGTCGCGCTCGGCGGCGCGCCGGCCTTCTCCGGCTCGCGGGTGAGCGTCCCGTTCAAGCCGGGCCGGGCGGGGCTCTACATCGTCGGCTATCAGCTGGCGTCGAGCGACGGGCACCCGGTCTCCGGCGAGGTGCGGTTCACCCTGACCACCGGCACCCCCGCCGAGTCGCCGACCGGCGCGGGCACGGCCGTCCCGAGCGCCCCGGCGTCGGCCGTACCGCCCTCGTCCGGCGCCGCGCCGACCTCGGCCGCGCCCGATCCGACGGGCGCGGGCACGCCGGGGTCCGCGGTGCCCGCGGCGAAGGAGAGCGACGACGCGGCCGGGCGCGGCTGGCTGTGGGCGCTCGGCGGCGTGCTTCTCCTCGCCGCCCTCGCCGCCGGCCTGCTGCTGCGTCGCCGCTCCGCCCGCCGCTGACCGGCACGAGCCCGGGACGCCTCAGCGCCCGGACCCACCGGTCCGGGCGCTGAGCGGGTACGCCGCCGTCGGGTACCACCCCGAGCCGGAGCCGGAGGTCGCGGACCGACGTGGCGACGGTTCGACGTGGGTGGGCCGTCCCGACAGGGCGGTCGTGGCCGTCGGGAACGGGCCCGGTTCAGAACAGGCGGACCCGGGCGGCGCGCAGCCGGCTCAGGGTGCGCTCGCGGCCGAGCACCTCCAGCGACTCGAACAGCGGCAGTCCGACGGTACGGCCGGTGACCGCGACGCGTACCGGCGCCTGGGCCTTGCCGAGCTTGAGCCCGCGCTCGGCGCCGACCGCCTCCAGCGTCGACTTCAGCGTCTCGGCGTCCCACGACTCCAGCGCCTCGAACGCCGCCGTGGCGGCGTCCAGCAGCTCCGCCGAGCCCTCCTTCATCGCCTTGGCCCAGGCGGCCTCGTCGATCAGGGGCGCGGCGAGGAAGAGGAAGTCGACGTTCGGCACGATCTCGCTGAGCAGCGCGATCCGGGTCTGCGCCAGCGGGGCCACGGCCGCGAAGGCGTCCGCGTCGAACTCCTCCGGCTGCCACGGCGGCGGGGCGATGGTGCCGGTGCCCGTCAGCCACGGCCGGCAGGCCTCGACGAACTCCTCGACCGGCAGCGCCCGGATGTACTCGCCGTTGAACGCGCGGAGCTTCTTCTCGTCGAAGAACGCCGGGGAGGGGTTGACCGCCTCCAGCCGGTACTCCTGCTCGATCACCGACCACTCGACGATCTCCCGGTCGCCCGACGGCGCCCAGCCGAGCAGCATCAGGTAGTTGCGCATCGCGGCGGCCAGGTAACCCTCGTCCCGGAACGCCTCCAGGGCCACCTTGTCGCGGCGCTTGGAGAGCTTCTGCCGCTTCTCGTTGACCACCACCGGCACGTGCGCCCAGATCGGCGGCTTGACCCCGAGCGCCTCCCAGAGCAGCTGCTGCTTGGGGGTGTTGGGCAGGTGCTCCTCGGCCCGGATCACGTGGGTGATGCCCATGGTCATGTCGTCGACCACGTTGGCGAGCAGGAAGACCGGCGAGCCGTCGCCCCGGGCGATGACGAAGTCCTCGATCAGCTTGTTCTCGAAGGTCGGCTCGCCCCGGATCAGGTCGACGACCACGGTCTCGCCCTCGTCGGGCGTACGGAAGCGCAGGGCGCGCCCCTCGCCGGCCGGCAGGCCCCGGTCCCGGCAGAAGCCGTCGTAGCCCTGGTACTGCGAGCCGGTACGGGCCTGCACGGCCTCGCGGGTGCAGTCGCAGTAGTACGCGCGGCCGGATCCGTGCAGCCGCGCGGCGGCGGCCCGGTGCTCGCCCGCGTACTCCGACTGGAAGTACGGGCCCTCGTAGCCGCCGCGCTCGATGCCGATCCAGTCCAGCGCGGAGAGGATGCCCTCGGTCCACTCCGGCTTGTTGCGGGCCGCGTCAGTGTCCTCGATGCGGAGCACGAACACCCCGCCCTGCTGCTTGGCGTAGATCCAGTTCTGCAGCGCCGAGCGGGCACCGCCGACGTGGAACATACCGGTCGGGGAGGGGGCGAAGCGCACACGTACCGTCACGTCTCCAGCCTACGGCGGCGCGCGACCGCATTCCGCCAGGGGTGCGGCTCAGGGCACCGAGCGGATCTTCAGCACCAGGACGCTGCCCAGCACGGTGACCGCCGCGGTGACCGCGTAGAGCACCGGGTAGCCGCCGAGGTGCACCACGAGCGGGGCGGAGAGCGCCGGGCCGAGCACCTGCGGGGCGGAGTTGGCGATGTTGATGACGCCCAGGTCCTTGGCCCGGTCGGTCGCGGCGGGCAGCACCTGGGTGATGAGCGCGGCGTCCACCGACAGGTAGACGCCGTAGCCGGCGCCGAGCAGCAGCGCGGCGACCACGGCCACCGGCCAGACCGGGGCGACGGCGAGCAGCAGCGCGGCGACCGCGATGATGCCGCCGGCGGTGATGACGAAGACCTTCCGCTTGCCGGAGCGGTCCGACAGCCGCCCGGCCACCACGGCGGTGGCCGCCAGGCCGGCCGTGTAGAGCAGGATCAGCACCAGCAGGCCGCCCTCGGGATCGGGGTGGCGCACCTCGTCGGTGAGGAAGTAGAGCAGGTAGAGCGTGCCGAGCGCGTTGCCGAGCTGCACCAGGAACCGGGTGATCCAGGCCCAGCCGAAGTCGGGGTGGCGGCGGGGCGAGACCCACATCGACGCGAGCAGGGCGCGCCAGCGCAGCGCCGGCCGGTGCGCACGGGGCAGCGGGTCGTCGGCGGTGAGCAGCGCGAACGGGAGGGCCAGCAGCAGCACCGCCGCCGCCATCGCCAGGTAGCCGGCGGCGGTGCCGCTCACCACGGCGGTGACCAGCACCACCCCGAGCACCAGCCCCAGCGCCTGGGGGATGCCGACCCAGCCGGAGACGCCGCCGCGCTGGGCGACCGGCACCCGGTCCGGCACGGCGGCGGTCAGGCTGGCCAGCATCGCGTTGAAGCAGACCTGCGCGGCGACCCAGCCGAGCGCGACGCCGACGACGGTGCGCTGCTGCGCCAGCAGCACCAGGGCCGCCGCGCCGAGCAGCGCGCCGCCGGCGGTCCAGACGTGCCGCCGGCCGAACTCCCGCCCGGCCAGCCGCAGGCAGGTGCGGTCCGACAGCGCCCCGGCGAGGGGGTTGGCGAGCACGGCGGCGAGCGCGCCGAGGCCGGTGACGACGGCCAGCGCCGTCTCCTTGTCGGCTGGCGCGATCCGCCCCAACTGCTGCGGCAGCAGCACCTGGATGGGCGTGAAGAACGCCATCCAGACCCCGAGGTTCGCCGCGAAGATCAGCGCGATCCAGCGCCGCCGCACCGGCGCGGTCGGCTCGGCGAGCGCCGCCGGCAGCGACGCCGGTGTCGGGTCGACGGTGGTCACGGCCGGGCGATCAGGTCACGGAACCAGGCGTACGAGGACTTGGGCGTACGGAGCTGGGTGTCGAAGTCGACGTGCACGAGGCCGAAGCGCTTGGTGAAGCCCTCCGCCCACTCCCAGTTGTCCAGCAGCGACCAGACGAAGTACCCGGTCACGTCGACGCCCTCGGCCATCGCGGCGCGTACCGCGCGCAGGTGCCCGTCGAGGTACGCGATGCGCTCCGGGTCGTGCACCCGGCCGTCGGCGTCGGGCGTGTCGTCGTACGCGCAGCCGCTCTCGGTGACCTGGATCGGGGGCAGGTCGTCGCCGTACGTGCGGTGCAGCCAGCCGAGCAGCTCGCGCAGCCCGTCGGGGGCGACCGGCCAGTCGAAGGCGGTACGCGGGTACCCGGCCAGCGGCACGAACTCGAACGGCAGGGGCGAGTCCTCCTGCGGGGCGCGTACGCCGGTCGGGTTGTAGTAGTTGACCCCCAGCACGTCGATCGGCGCGGCGATCACGTCGAGGTCGCCGGCGCGCACCACGGTCGTGTCGAAGCCCAGCTCGGCGGGGTAGCCCCGGCCGAACAGCGGGTCCGTGAAGAGGCGGTTGTGCAGCGCCTCGTACGCCGCGGCGGCCGCCCGGTCGGCGTCGGTGTCGCCGGCGATGCGCACCGGCGAGTAGTTGTTCGCGATGGCGACCGGGCTCGCGGTACGCGCCCGCAGCGCGGCGACGGCGAGGCCGTGGGCGAGGAGTTGGTGGTGGGCCACCGGGAAGGCGTCGAAGAGCAGCGTTCGGCCGGGGGCGTGCTCGCCCGTGCCGTGGCCGAGGCTCATGTGGATGAAGGGCTCGTTGAGGGTGATCCAGAGCTTCACCCGGTCGCCGAGGCGGGCGGCGGTCGCGTCGGCGTACTCGGCGAAGCGGTGGGCGGTGTCCCGGTTCAGCCAGCCGCCCGCGTCCTCGAGGGCCTGCGGCAGGTCCCAGTGGAAGAGCGTGGCGACCGGGTCGACGCCGTGGGCGAGCAGGTCGTCGACGAGCCGGTCGTAGAAGTCCAGCCCGCGCGGGTCGACCGGGCCGTCGCCGGTGGGCCGTACCCGGGGCCAGGCGATCGAGAAGCGGTACGCCGAGACGCCCAGCCCGGCCAGCAGCGCGACGTCCTCGGCGTGCCGGTGGTAGTGGTCGCAGGCCACGTCGCCGGTGCTGCCGTCGGCGACCCGGCCGGAGGTGTGGGCGAAGGTGTCCCAGATGGACGCTCCCCGCCCGTTCTCGTCGACGCCGCCCTCGATCTGGTAGGCGGAGGTGGACACTCCCCAGCGGAATCCGGCGGGGAACTCGGGCATCGCTGCGGTCGACATGCGCCCTCCCGTCGTACGTGAATCGTGCTCGCGACTCTAGGGGGCGGCCGGCCGATGCGCCATAGGCCGTCCGTCGCCGCAGCGCAATGGATTTCGGCGTGTCTTTTCCGAACCCGTCCCAGTACGTCCGAATTTGCGCATAGAGTGCCGATATCGTGGGATGTCCTCACTGGAGGAAAGACGGAAATGATCCTCGTGGAACGCAGTGCGCACGTGATGGCGCCGGTGGAAGCGGTCTGGGACGTCGTGCAGCGGGCCGAGCAGTTGCCGGCCTGGCTGGCGGGGGTCCGTGCGGCCGAGGTGCTCTCGGGAGAGGGCTTCGGGCGCCGACAACTCGTCCAGGCCGGACGTGGCGCCGCGCATGAGGCCGAGGTGATCGCCTATCAGGCGCCGACCCTGATCGGCTGGCGCGAACGCGCCAAGGGCGCCGGTGCCCGGGCGGAGGCGCGCACCGAGATCTACGTCCAGCTCACCGCGGGCGAGGAGGAGGGCGGGACGATCGTGCGGCTCATCGTCGTACGCTGGCCGGCCGGTCCGGTCAAGGCCGCACTGCTCCGCCTCGGCCTGCGCAGGGTCGGCGCCGACCTGGAGGACTCGCTCGCCCGGCTGACCGATCTGGCCGCCGTCGGCTGAGCCGGGCACGTCCTGGCGCCACCCGCGACGGCGGTGGCCCGGTGTCCCCGCCAGGGACTCCGGACCACCGCCGGTTCGCTCGTCGGCGGACGACGAAGGGCCCGGCGCGGGATGCGCCGGGCCCTCGTCTGGTACGTCCTAGCTGTCGCCGCCGGTCTCGCCGACCGGTGCCGCGTTCACGTCCTCGATGGCGTACTTCTTGGCCGCCTCGACCGGCACGCTCGCCGGTACCGTGCCGCGCAGGGCCAGCTGCCGCAGCGTCGCGACCACCACCGACTCGGCGTCGACGTGGAAGTGCCGGCGCAGGGCGTGCCGGGTGTCGGACATGCCGAACCCGTCCGTGCCGAGCGAGGTGTAGTCGCCGGGCACCCAGCGGGCGATCAGGTCCGGCACCGCGCGCATCCAGTCGCTGACCGCGACCTTCGGGCCCTCGGCGTCGGCCAGCTTCTGCTGGATGTACGGCACCCGCTGCTCCGCGCCCGGGTTGAGCAGGTTGTGCTCCTCGCACTGCACCGCGTCCCGGCGCAGCTCCGTCCAGGAGGTCACCGACCACACGTCGGCGGCCACGCCCCAGTCCTGGGCCAGCAGCTGCTGCGCCTTGAGCGCCCACTGCATGCCCGTGCCCGAGGCGAGCACGTTGGCCTTCGGCGCGTCGTCGCCCACCGACGGGGCGGGGGAGTAGCGGTAGATGCCCTTGAGCAGCCCCTCCACGTCCACGCTCTCCGGCTCCGCCGGCTGGAGGATCGGCTCGTTGTAGATCGTCAGGTAGTAGAAGACGTTCTCCTGCGCCTCGCCGTACATCCGGTGCAGGCCGTTCTCCACGATGTGCGCGATCTCGAACGCGAACGCCGGGTCGTACGCGACCACCGCCGGGTTGGTGGCGGCGATCAGGTGCGAGTGGCCGTCCTCGTGCTGGAGCCCCTCGCCGTTGAGCGTGGTCCGGCCGGCGGTGGCGCCGAGCAGGAAGCCCCGGGCCATTTGGTCGGCGGCGGCCCACAGCCCGTCGGCGGTGCGCTGGAACCCGAACATCGAGTAGAAGATGTACATCGGGATCATCGGCTCGTCGTGGGTGGCGTACGCCGAGCCCGCCGCCGTGAACGAGGCGACCGAGCCGGCCTCGTTGATCCCCTCGTGCAGGATCTGCCCGCCGGTCGACTCCTTGTACGACAGGAACAGCTCCCGGTCGACCGAGGTGTAGCGCTGGCCGTGCGGCGAGTAGATCTTCTGCGTCGGGAAGAGCGAGTCCATGCCGAAGGTGCGGGCCTCGTCCGGGATGATCGGCACCCAGCGCTTGCCGAACTCCTTGTCCTTCATCACGTCCTTGAGCAGGCGGACGAAGGCCATCGTGGTGGCCACCTTCTGCTTGCCCGAGCCGCGCTTGACGTCGGCGAAGCGCTCCGGGCCGGGGATGGCCAGCCGCTTCTGGCCCGAGCGCCGCGACGGCAGGTAGCCGCCGAGCTGCTGGCGCCGCTCCTTGAGGTACGCGATCTCGTCGGACTTCTCGCCCGGGGTGAAGTACGGCGGCAGGTAGGGGTTGTCCTCCAGCGCCTTGTCCGGGATGTCCAGGTAGAGCCGGTCGCGGAAGGTCTTCAGGTCCTCCAGCGTCAGCTTCTTCATCTGGTGGGTGGCGTTGCGGCCCTCGAAGTGCGAGCCCAGCGTCCAGCCCTTGATCGTCTTGGCCAGGATCACGGTCGGCTGACCGGTGTGCTCCATCGCCGCCTTGTAGGCCGCGTAGAGCTTGCGGTAGTCGTGCCCGCCCCGCTTGAGGTTCCAGATCTCGTCGTCGCTGAGGTCCTCGACCATCTTGCGGGTCCGCTGGTCGCGGCCGAAGAAGTGCTCCCGGACGTACGCCCCGGACTCCGCCTTGTAGGTCTGGTAGTCACCGTCGGGCGTGGTGTTCATCAGGTTGACCAGCGCGCCGTCGGTGTCCGCGGCGAGCAGCGGGTCCCACTCCCGGCCCCAGACCACCTTGATGACGTTCCAGCCGGCGCCCCGGAAGAACGCCTCCAGCTCCTGCATGACCTTGCCGTTGCCGCGCACCGGCCCGTCGAGCCGCTGGAGGTTGCAGTTGATCACGAAGGTGAGGTTGTCCAGCTCCTCGCGGGCGGCCACGCCGATCGCGCCGAGCGTCTCCGGCTCGTCCATCTCGCCGTCGCCGAGGTACGCCCACACGTGCTGGTCCGAGGTGTCCTTGATGCCCCGGTGGTGCAGGTAGCGGTTGAACCGCGCCTGGTAGATCGCGTTCAGCCCGCCCAGGCCCATCGAGACCGTGGGGAACTCCCAGAAGTCCGGCATGAGCCGCGGGTGCGGGTACGACGGCAGGCCGCCGCCCGGGTGCGACAGCTCCTGGCGGAACCCGTCGAGCTGGTGCTCGGTCAGCCGCCCCTCCAGGAACGCCCGCGCGTACATGCCGGGGGAGGCGTGGCCCTGGTAGAAGATGTGGTCGCCGCCGCCCGGGTGGTTCTTGCCCCGGAAGAAGTGGTTGAAGCCCACCTCGTAGAGCGAGGCCGAGCTGGCGAAGGTGGAGATGTGCCCACCGACGCCGATCTCGGGACGCTGCGCCCGGTGCACCAGCATGGCCGCGTTCCACCGGACGTACGCCCGGATCCGCCGTTCCACGTGCTCGTCACCCGGGAACCACGGCTCGTGCTCCGGCGGGATGGTGTTGATGTAGTCGGTGGTGGTCAGCGACGGCACCCCGACCTGGCGCTCGCGGGCCCGCTCCAGCAGGCGCAGCATGACGTAGCGGGCGCGCTTCGTCCCGCGCTCGTCGATGACACCGTCGAGCGACTCGACCCATTCGCTGGTCTCTTCAGGGTCGATGTCCGGAAGCTGGCTCGGCAGACCAGCGGTGATCACCGGGCGCTTGCGTTCCGTAGCCACAGGCGTTCCCTCGGTTCTGTGTGGGATAGGTCTCTAGCGCCATCCTGCCCCCTGGTGGCACCTGTCGTCACGCCCACCGCCCGGAGACGCGACGCGCGACACAGGTACCCGCCGGTAACTTTGCGCAACCGGCCCGTCCGGCAGGGACCGGGCGGGCGACCGCCCGCTCGGGCAGAATGCGTCGTATGCGCAGTGAGGTGATCACCGTCCAGACCGGGGCCCGGCCGACCGTCCGGGACATCACGGCGGAGGCCGAGCGGTTCGTCTCCGGGCAGGGCGACGGCCTGCTGCACGTCTTCGTGCCGCACGCCACCGCCGGACTGGCGATCATCGAGACCGGCTCGGGGTCCGACGACGACCTGCTGGCCGCGCTCGACGACCTGCTTCCCACCGACGACCGGTGGCGGCACCGGCACGGCTCGCCCGGCCACGGGCGCGACCACGTCCTGCCGGCGTTCGTCCCCCCGTACGCGACGCTGCCGGTCGTCGACGGCCGGCTGGCGTTGGGCACCTGGCAGTCGGTCTGCCTGGTCGACCCCAACGGCGACAACCCCACCCGGACCGTCCGCTTCTCGTTCCTCCCCGGCTGACGGCGGGATTCCGCGCGAACCGCCAATGGTGGAGCTGCTCAACTTTTGACGCGCGTAGGATATGAGGTATGGCTCCGCAGCCCGTCTCCGCCGTCCCGCCGGATCCCGCCGACCGCGCGGCGCTGGCCGGCGACGTCGTGCGCCGCATCACGCACGTCGCCGCCGCGCTGCGCCACCACCAGGACCGGGAGATCGCCGAGCTGGGGCTGACCCCCGCGACCGCGCGGGCGCTGCACGAGCTGGACCCCGACCTGCCGCTGCCGGCCCGCGACCTCGCCGAAGGGCTGGGCTGCGACCGCTCCAACGTGACCGCCCTGGTCGACAAGCTGGAGCGGGCCGGGCTGGTCGAGCGGCACGCCGACCCCGCCGACCGGCGGCAGAAGACGCTGGTGGTGACCGGGTCCGGGCGGCAGGTGCGGGCCCGCGTGCACCAGGTCATGTCGGATTCCCGGCTGCTCGCCGGGCTCACCGACGAGGAACTGGCGACCCTGCGCGAGCTGGTCTGGAAGGTCTCCGACGGCGGCTGCCCCGAGGGGTGCGACGACGACTGACCCACACCGCGTCGTTCGTGTCCGAGTGGGCGCACAGGCCGCTCGTCGGTAATGCTGTCCGACGTGACCACCCCGCAAGATCTCGACGACCGGTTCCGGGAGACGCTGGCCGCGCTGGCCACCCCGTCGCAGCGGCGTGACCCCGCACGGCCGGTCACCGACGACACGACGCTGACCGGCGCGCGGGCGCTGGACCTCTTCGACGCGCAGGCCACCAGCCGCCAGCTCGACCTGGCCGGCCGGTGGCTGCGCAGCTTCGGCGAGGGCTACTACACGATCGGCTCCGCCGGCCACGAGGGCAACGCCGCGGTCGCCGCCGCGCTGCGCGCCACCGACCCGGCGCTGCTGCACTACCGCTCGGGTGCCTTCTACTGCGTCCGCGCCGCCCAGGCCGCCGGGTGGACGCCGGCCGACCGGCCCGAGGCTGACCGGCCCGAGGCCGACCGGGACGAGGCCTACCGGGACGGGGCCGACTGGCCCTCGGGCGAGCGGCCCGAGGCCGACCAGCCCTTGGGCGAGCGGTTCGACGCCGAGCGGTTCGACGCTGAGCGGTCCGACGTCGGGCGGTTCGACGCCGAGCGGGGCGGCATCGACCGGCCGGCGGCGGCCGACGGGTCCGTCGAGGCCGCGCCGGCCGACCCGGACGGCCCCGGCGACGGTTCGGTGCCGGACGCCGCCGACCCGGGGGAGCCGACCGGCGGCGCCGGGTCCGCCGTGGACCGGCCGATCCACCCGGGGTACGCCGAGGCGGCCCGCGACGTGCTGCGGGGCATGGTCGCCTCCAGCAGCGAGCCGCTCGCGGGCGGGCGGCACAAGGTCTTCGGCCGGGCCGACCTGGCCGTCGTCCCGACCACCTCCACGATCGCCTCGCACCTGCCCCGCGCCGTCGGGATGGGGCTGGCCGTGGAACGGCTGCGCCGGCTGGAGACCTCCGGTCGCCGGGACGGGGTGCCGGCCAGCGGCGGTGGGGGCGCCACGCACACCTCCTGGCCGCCGGACGCCATCGTGGTCTGCTCGTTCGGCGACGCCTCGGTCAACCACGCCAGTGCCACGGCCGCGTTCAACACCGCCGGCTGGTACGACCACACGGGCCTGCGCATCCCGGTGCTCTTCGTCTGTGAGGACAACGGCCTCGGCATCAGCGTCCGCTCCCCGAAGGGGTGGGTGGAGACCACCCTGCGGTCGAAGCCGGGGGTCCGTTACTTCTCCGCCGACGGCGGCGACCTGCCGCGGGCGTACGAGGCGGCCGCCGAGGCGGCGGCCTGGGTGCGCCGGCACCGGCGCCCCGCCGTGCTCCACCTGTCGACCGTACGGCTGATGGGACACGCCGGCGCGGATGCCGAGACCGCGTACCGGAGCCCCGGAGAGATCGCGGCCGACCTCGCCCGGGATCCGCTGACCGCCACGGCACGGCTGCTGGTGGGGGCGGGCCTCGCCACCGGCGAGGAGCTGCTGGCCCGGTACGACGAGATCGGTTGGCAGGTGCGGCGGATCGCCGAGGAGGTGCTGGACGAGCCGAAGCTGACCGCACCGGCCGACGTGGTCGCCCCGCTGGCCCCGCGCCGGCCGGCACGCGTCGCCCGGGCGGTGGCGGACGCGGCGGCGCGTGCCGGCGGCCCCGGCACCGCCGCCCGTACGGAGGCGTTCGGCGGAAAGCCGCCGGAGCTGACCGGCCCGCTGACGCTGGCGCAGAGCATCAACGCCGCGCTCGCCGACGGGATGCTCGACCATCCGCAGATGGCGGTGTTCGGCGAGGATGTCGGCGCCAAGGGCGGCGTGTACGGGGTGACCAAGGGGCTGCGGGACCGCTTCGGCGTGGCCCGGGTCTTCGACACGCTGCTCGACGAGACCTCGATCCTCGGGCTGGGGCTCGGCGCCGGGCTGGCCGGGATGCTGCCCGTACCCGAGATCCAGTACCTGGCGTACCTGCACAACGCCGAGGACCAGCTGCGTGGCGAGGCCGCCACGATGCAGTTCTTCACGCAGGGTGCCTTCCGCAACCCGATGGTGGTGCGGGTGGCCGGGCTGGCGTACCAGGAGGGCTTCGGCGGGCACTTCCACAACGACAACTCGGTGGCCGTACTCCGGGACGTGCCGGGCCTGGTGATCGCGGTGCCGGCGCGGCCGGACGACGCCGCGCCCATGCTGCGCACCTGCCTGGCCAGCGCGGCGGTGGACGGCAGCGTCTGCGTCTTCCTGGAGCCGATCGCGCTCTACCACACCCGCGACCTGTACGCCGACGGTGACGGCGAGTGGCTTTCCCGCTACGCCGAGCCCGGCGCGTGGACCGGCGGTCACGTGCCGATCGGGAGGGCCCGCGTCTACGGCGTCGGCTCCGCCGAAGATGTCACGATCATCACGTTCGGTAACGGGGTGCCGATGTCGTTGCGCGCGGCGGCGACCCTCGCCGACGAGGGGATCGGCACCCGGGTGGTGGACCTGCGCTGGCTCTCCCCGCTGCCCGTGGCCGACGTCATCCGGGAGGCGGCGGCGACCGGCCGGGTGCTGGTCGTGGACGAGACCCGCCGCTCCGGCGGGGTCGGCGAGGGGGTCATCGCGGCCCTGGTGGATGCAGGCTATGTCGGAGCGGCTCGGCGGGTGGCCGGAGTTGACTCTTTTGTACCATTAGGTCCGGCGGCCCGTCAGGTTCTGGTCTCCGAGGAAGCAATTACCCAGGGTGCCCGCACGCTTCTGGCACGGTAAATTCCGTTCCACCCGGTGCGCCACTTGCGCGGGGAGCCACAACTGTGTGGACTTTGCCTGACGGCGTCGACGCGACGCCGCGGGCAGGGATGAGATGAGGAGGCACGCGACAGTGAGCGCGACCGCTGGTCAGGCCGCCGACGGGGTACGCAGCCTGGCGGACCGGTTCGGGATCGAACCGGGGATGGTCGTCATGGAGATGGGGTACGACGACGACGTCGACCAGGATCTCCGAGACGCCCTGACCGACCGCTGTGGAGATCTGGTCGACGAGGACACCGACGAGGTGGTCGACGCGGTGCTTGTCTGGTACCGCGATGGCGACGGTGATCTCTTCGAGCTTCTCGTCGACGCCCTCGGCCCGCTGGCCGACAACGGTGTCGTGTGGCTGCTCACGCCCAAGGCGGGGCGCGAGGGGCACGTCGAGCCGAGCGAGGTCGCCGAGTCCGCGCCCACCGCCGGCCTCCAGCAGACCTCCACCGTCAACGCCGGCCGGGACTGGAGCGGCGCCCGCCTCGTCCTGCGCCGCGGGGCCAAGAGCAAGAAGTAGGCCGGCGCCGGCGATCACCCGGCGGCGCCCGCTGCCGGGTGTGGCAGGCTGTTGCCCATCCGATCCCATCCTGAGGAGCTCGCATGCCGATCGAGGTTGGCGCCGAGGCGCCGGACTTCGTGCTCAAGGACCAGAACAACCAGGAGGTCCGGCTCTCGGACTTCCGTGGCAAGCGCACTGTGCTGCTGGTCTTCTACCCGCTCGCCTTCACCGGGATCTGCCAGGGTGAGCTGTGCGAGGTGCGGGACAACCTCAACGACTACGTCAACGACGACGTCCAGGTGCTGACCGTCAGCGTCGACTCGGTCTACGCCCACAAGATCTGGGCCGACAAGGAGGGCTACCAGTTCCCGCTGCTGGCCGACTTCTGGCCGCACGGCGCGGTCGCCCAGTCGTACGGCGTCTTCAACGACGTCGCGGGCATCGCCAACCGGGGCACCTTCGTGATCGACAAGGCGGGCGTGGTCCGCTTCGCCGAGATGAACATGCCGGGCGAGGCGCGCGACCAGCAGGGCTGGCGCAAGGCCCTCGCCGAGGCCGTCGCGGCCTGACCGACCGGGCACGCCGCACGACCGGGCCGGTGGGGGCAGGGTAAGCTTGCCACCCTCCGGCCCGCCGTACGGGCGTTCCGGGCGCGTAGCTCAGTGGGAGAGCACTCGCCTTACAAGCGAGGGGTCGCAGGTTCGAAACCTGCCGCGCCCACACTCTGACCAGCATGTGAGCAGGGCACCGGATGACCGGTGCCCTGCGTCGTCTCAGTTAGTTCGCTAGAGCAGTCCGGCGACCTGCTCAGCGATGCCGGAGATGAGTTCCGGGGTGAGGTGCTGGTAGCGGGTCGTCATCGCCATCTGCGACCAGTCCATCACCTCTATTACCGCACGGGTCGGCACGCCGAGTACCAGGAGCATGGTCGCGGCTGTGTGCCGGGCGTCGTGCAGGCGGGCATCCTGTACTTTCGCCTCCTTTAACAGCGCCTTCCACGCGTCATGATCGGCGCGCGGGTCGATCGGTCTGCCGTTCGGTTGGGCAAACACCCAATCGCCTTCCTCCCAGAGCTGTGCTGCGGTCTCCCGTTCCTTCTCCTGGGCTTCCTTGTGCTGCTTCAGCGCTTCGAGCAGGGGAGCGGGAATACCAACGGCACGGCGACCAGCCCGAGACTTCACGTCGACCTCTTTGAGGCCGCCACCGTGGCGCTGAGGGCATCTGCTGGCGTGTCCGGGTGCAGCCGCGGGGGCACGGCGGCGGACACGCGATCTGATGGCGCTTGCACCCCTTCGGGCCGGGCTCGACCTTGTGCAGGCGAGCGCCGCACGCGTGCGGGTTGTCGCAGCCGTGCTGCCACCAGTGCCGCTGAAGCTGCCGCGGCGTGCGGAGGAGCCCCTTGTCCAGGTCGATCCGGCGCCACTTCAGCCCAGCACCTCGCCCTTCCGCAGGCGGCTTCAGTTTTCGCCTGACACTGACATTGAGCGCTTTTCATCGTGGGTTTTGGCTGGTCGGGCCGTGATGCAGGGCGAGGATGGCCTTGATGATCGCGGTGGCGCGTCGGGGGCAGCAGCGGAGCTTGGTCAGGATCTTCCAGCCCTT